>BJHE01000012.1 GCA_014191755.1 Cyanobium sp. | reverse complement strand
TCTGCAGCGACTGCCGCCGCGACTCCGCCGCCGTCGCCCACGAACTGGCCGCCATTCTCAGGGAGCGTCACGGCAGCAGCACCACCGCCGACTTCCTTGACGGGGTGGGGTGCCACACGCCGGGGGCAGGGCAAGCCGTGCAGGAGGGGCAATGAACCGTGCAAACCATGCAAAAGGGACAGTCATGATCGGCCTTCTTCACAACCCTCTCCGCTCGCCCGACCCACCACCCGCCGACCGCTTCCGCCTCGGCGACATGTGGCGATCCCCTCGCGGGAAGGATTGGCAGGTGGACACGATTGTGGGCGGGACACGCGGAATCGCCAGGCTGCGAGCCCTGCACAACCGGCACTCAACCCAGTGGCGCGGGATATGGGAAACCGGCAGAGACATGACCAACGCATGGGAACGGCTTGAGTCCGCTGCCGATCCGGTTGCCTACTCATGACCACCCCCAAGCGCCCCGGCTGGGGCCTCCGCATCCACAAGGTCCGCTCCACCAACCGCACCCCCGAGGCACTGAATTCACACTGGGTCAGACATACCGAGACATCATTCTCGGTGTTGAAGGCGTGGCAGTGGCCTCCGCTACCTACATGACTGGGTGCGATCAGATCCAGTTGGCAGCCTGCGATGGGAATGGAATGCCCTACAGCCAGTGGTTCGACGTGACCCGAATTGAAGGGGTCGAGGTCGAGAAGCGGCCCGGCGGCCCTGGGCCCAACATCACCGCGCGCCACCCTGGCTGACCCCATCTGTGGTCACTGCGCACCACCGTCCAAGACATAGCAGCCCGCAGGGACACACCTGCGGGCTTTATAGTCGGCAGGCCCCGCTTATGAACTGTTGCCAGCCCGCGACAAGGCCAAGCAGCGCGAAGCTGCCCGCCGCCACTACAAAAAAAACCGCGAGACGATGATCGCCCGCGCCAAAGAACACACCAAGCAAAAGCGGATCCAGCAGCGAGCCTGGATCTTCGACTACCTGGCGGCTCACCCCTGCGTTGATTGCGGCGAATCCGATCCGGTGGTGCTGGAGTTCGACCACCGCGACCCCGCAAACAAGATCGGCAACATCGGCGACATCGTGGGGAGGTCCGGCTGGGGCCTCGCCAGGCTCCAGGCTGAGATCGAGAAGTGCGACGTGCGCTGCTGCAACTGCCACCGGCGCCGCACTGTTGCTGAGGGCCACTGGAAGCGCCAGGCTGTGGTCCCCTATGCCGACCGTCCCGCAGCGCTGCGAAACAACGCCTACGAGAAGAACCGGCTCCGGTGATCTGGATGCGGGGAGCGGATTTGAACCGCTGACCTCCGGGTTATGAGCCCGACGAGCTACCAGGCTGCTCCACCCCGCGTCAGTGGTCACTGTGTGGGAACAATCCTGCACTGTGACCTGTAACCCATTGCACCGCCTCAATTTCTTGCGATGGAGCGTCAGGTTATGAGCATGACGCTCGGGCCTACCGTGGGATCACTGCGCATCACTGAGCCTTGATTCTCCTGGGACTGGACTACCGGCCCTTCCTCGGGTATCCCTGCCGATCCGCGGGAATTGTGGGAACGGTGTGGGAATGTTACGGATTGTTGCGAGAGCGTGAGCGGATGGCATCGGCGGCCGGATGATGTGGGCATCGGGAGGCAACCGCCTCCTCCGGGGCCTCGGCCCCTGGCCCGCGGGGAGCCTGCCAGATCGTCGGCAATCTCCGCATCCATCCCGCACCCCCACCGCAGCACCAGCCATGAACAACACCGGCATCCCAGCCGACCAGGAGCGGGCCGATGGCTGACCTCACCTTTCGGGTGATCGCACCTCAGCGCGGCACACCTGGTTGGTTCCGCCGCTGGCTGCTGGCTCCACCTCCTGGCCCCACCATTGGCCGGAAGCGCCGCGCGCGCAGGGCCAGGGGGCGGCGGATCGAGGCCAGGCAGGCACTGGGCCACGGCCACTGGTTCCGCGTGCAGCTCGACCCCAGCCGCCCGAGCCTGCTGGAGCTGGCCCGCAAGATCCATGTGCCAGTGGATGAGGTCGACAGCTTCTTTGACCCCTCGTTTGGTGAGCCGTGGGAGGAGCAGGGCGATGTGTGACTGCAGCGATTTCGAGCCTCCTGCCGTCTATGAGGAGGTTACCCGGCGGGCCAGGAAGCGGCACCGCTGCGGCGAGTGCCTTGGCCTGATTGAGCCACGTAGTTGCTATGAGGAGATCCGCTGCCTGTGGGAGGGGCAATGGTCTACCCACAAGACGTGTGTCGCCTGCAGCGTGATCGGCCGCACGCTGTTGGGTTGCTACGGGCTTGGAGGCTTGGCGGAGTGCCTGTCCGAAGACTTCGATTTCAGCGATCGAGTTGATAGCCGCGATGCCCGCATCGCCTACGCCGGGATGCTGCGTCGCCGCCGCCACGCTGAGCGCACCCTGCGCAGGGAGGCTGCCCATGAAGCTGACGAAGACGGCCGTTGATCGCGCCCTCCCCCGACCCCGCCGCTACCGCCTCAACGACAGCCTGGTGCCCGGCCTCTGCCTGCTGGTGCTGCCGTCGGGGGCCCGCACCTACTACCTGCGCCATCGGGTGGACGGTGCCCAGCGGGAGCTGAAGCTCGGCACCCCAGCAGAGCTCTCCCCCGACCAGGCGCGAGAGCTGGCCCGGGAGGCCCTCGCGCGCGTGCGCGCAGGAGGGGACCCTGGGGCGGAGCGCCGAGCAGCCAGGGTGGCGCCCACCATCGAGGCCCTCGCCGCCAGGCACCTGCAGGCCCACGCCAGCCGGAAGCGATCGGGCCGCAACGATGAGATCCTCTGGCGACGCCACCTGCTGCCGGCCTTCGCCCGCGTGCGAGTGGCCACCCTCACGCGCGAGCAGGTGCGCGAGTGGCACGTCTGCCACCCGCAGCCAGCGACCGCCAACCGGGCCCTGGAGGTGCTCGGGGTGGCGATGGGGCTGGCGGAGGAGTGGGGCTGGCGGCCGGCCGGCAGCAACCCGGCCCGGGGGGTGAAGGCGCATCCGGAACGCCAGCGCCGCCGATACGCCAGCCAGGAGGAGCTGGCCCGGCTCCGTGCTGCGATGCATCGGTGGGAGGAGGCGGGGCCGCTGGCGGTGCGGTGGCGGTTCATCCAGCTGGTGCGCCTGCTGCTGCTCACCGGGGCGCGGCTGCGGGAGGTGATGAACGCGCAGTGGTCGGAGATCGACTGGCAGCGGGGTGTGCTGCGGGTGCCGCTGGAGCGGGGGAAGACGGGGGCGGCGGAGGTGCGGCTGAGCGAGCGCGCGGTGGCGGTGCTGCGCGACCTGCTGGAGGCCCAGGGGGTGGCGGGCGGTGGCGCGCCCTGGGTGATCCCCGGCGAGACAGGCGAGCGTCCGCTGGTGGGCTACCGGAAGCTGTGGCTGGCGCTGCTGGCCGATGCCGGAATTGTCGGGCTGCGGGTGCATGATTTGCGGCACACCTTCGCCAGCTACTCGCTGAGCGGGGGCCAGACGCTGGGGACGGTGGGCCAGCTGCTGGGGCACCGGAGCACGCAGACCACCAGCCGGTACGCCCACCTGGTGGACGACGCGGCGCGGGCGGCGGTGGAGCGGGTAAGCGACGATCTGGGGATGTGAAGAATTGCTGCTGCCGCGCCGGCTGGGCCAGGTAGAGCCTTACCGTCACGGTGTTTGCTCCCAACCCATGACCAGTCCGCAAGCCGCTGAGTTTCAGCGGCAGAAGAACTACGCCGCCGTGAAGCGCAGCCGCATGCGCAAGGCCGGCCTGCTGCCGCCGCTGCCCATCTGCCCCAGTTGCGGGGCCCGGTGCTTCACCGATCGCTGGTTGCCGCTCTGCTCCCTCTGCGCTCGACGTCGAGGGCACGACCCCAACCGCAGCCAGGCGCGCGTGTAGAACCACCAGCCCCGCGCCGTCCGCCTCGCCGCCGAGGAGATCCTGCTGCAGCTGCGCGCCGAGGCCCGCGAGGAGGCCGGCCGATGATTCCCTCCACCGCCGACCTGCTGGCACAGCGGCATCGCGCCACCGATGGTGCGTTGATGGACTGGGCCGAGCTCTCCACCCTGGTCGTAGTCCCAGGGAAGATCGCCACCCGGCAGCTTCAGGCCCACTGGCACTGCGGCCGGGGCGGCGTGTGCCGCCGCCTCGCCCGCCTCGCGGCATCAGGACTGCTCGGGTACAGCGCCGGGCGGGGGTGCTACGAGATCCACCGCCTGGGGCCTGTTACGAAATGCGACAGCCAGGCGGCCTGACGCTGGCCGGTGGATAGGTTGTGGGGGACGGGAGGCCGAGCGCGCCACCGTCCCACCTCTCACCATTCACCGCCATGTCTCTCACCTGCATCACCGCCTGGGCCCTCGCCCTGCTGCTCCTGCCCATCCTGTTCCTGGCCTGGGCCACCGAGAGCCGCAAGCAACGCGCACGCCGCTGGCGTCGCGCCGGCTGGACTCAACAGCGGATCGCCGATCGCCTCGGCTGCAGCCGCACCACGGTCCGCCGCCTGCTGGCCGTCTAGGCGGCCGGCCACAGCTCGCGGGGATCCATGCCGGTCGCCATCATCCGGGCCAGTCGCTCCGCACGTTGGCCCACCTGCCCGGCCCACTTCGAGTCAAGCATCATGGTCGCCGCCTGCTGGTAGTGCCCGGCCTGGATCGTTGCCAGGGTGCGCTTGAAGTTCAGCAGGCCCACGAGGCCCATGTTGAACGCCATGTCGACCAGCACCCGCTGGCGCACCTCGTTCAGCTGCGTCACCCACGGCAGCGCACGCAGCACCTCCGTCTCCATCGCGCCGATGTCGTTCAACAGCAGCATGGCGGACTCGTCGCGGGTGATGCCACGGTCCTCCAGGTTGCGGCCGACGCCGATCGTCAGCTTCCCGGCGGTGCAGCGGTAGGGCCTGAGGCGCTCCCCCTCGTGGAGGCGGAGCTGCCTCACCATCGCCTGGCGGTCGACCATCAGCGCTTCGCCAGGGGGGTGACGATGCCAGCGATGATCTCCATCGCGCGGTAGAGCTTCACCGCCAAGACGCTGAGCGTTCCGAGCGCCTCGTTGTCCTTCGGGCTCGGAGTGAGGTTGCAGATGAGAAGCGCCACACCATGCAGCGCAACAGCGAGGGCGATGTAATCAGGGATGCGTTCAAGAGAAAAAGACATTTTGTCCCTCAGGTGTAGTGCAGGTAAGTACTCAGAATGTACTTCGACTCTGAGACAGGCGGGCGGCCGGCATGGAGCCAGGGCCAAAGGGGGGGGAACAGGACGGCAGTGCCGACGCGCGGGCTGATCTTCAGCCCCCAGCCGGGGAACTCCGTGTGACCGCCTTCCTCCACATCGTTGAGGTAGATCAATGCCGCCAGAAACCGACGAGCACTGGCGTGGTCGCCTACGTCCACGTGCTCCGGGAACTGGTCGCCGCCGCCGGGGCGGTAGCGCTTGATCCGCAGCTCCTCGAACGCCAGCTTAGCGGGCCACTGTGCGGGGCTGATGGCCAGGTCGCGGCTGTAGCGCTCGAACAAAGGCAGGACCGCCTCGAACGCTTGCTCGTGACCCTTTTGCCAGGACTGGGTGAGGTTGATCTCGGTGAAGCGCGGCGCGGCCGGGGCCTCCTCTGCGAGGCCCACGTGCTCCGCCTCCAGGGCTTCAAAGCCGGTGATGAGCTGGCGGCACAGCGCGGCCGGCAGCGCTCCGGGGTAGACGCGGATCAGATCCATCAGGCTGCCGCCTTCGCGATGATCGCCCAGCCGGTGCCGGGCCCTTCCACCATCCACCGTGGCCCAAGATTGCGCTTCGAGTACCTCAGCCGTGCGCCCAAGTTGTTGGTGTAGGTGCCGTTCACCAGGTCCAGGTTGCCGAAGGGATCGTGGACGATCAGCGCATCGTCGGCATAGCCGATCGCGCAAATCCAGTGACCCCCGCCCTGGGGTGCGCTGACTGGCCCCTTGTGAAGGATGCCGATCGGCACCGGGAAGCCGGCATCGATCTGCCGTTGGATGGTCAGCCAGTCCGCGCCATGGGTGAGGCTGGCGTTGACGCCGAATGACTGGAGCGCCTTGAGCTGGCTCACGCTGTCGGTGGTGTCGCCGTAGCGCAGCACCCGGCCGAGGTAGGCATCATCGCCGTTGGGGCCCTGGAGGGTGCCGGGGCGGATCGCCTCAAGGAGCATCGCGCAGGAGCTAGAGAAGCACATGCGCAGCGCGTGCGCCGTCTGGCTGTCGCGCTGGCTGTAGTAGGGGACGCGTAGAGGGTTGGTGAACTCGCGAGTGGTCTGCTGCAGCCCCGCTGCCTTCCAGGCCTCGTACCAGGCCGCGTCGTCCTTTTTCAGGCTGGCGGGCACGGCCTCCCAGAGTTGCTGCACCGCCGCCCGCTGGTGGGTGAGGTCCTTCCAGTGCTCGAAGAAAGGGATGATGTCGTCGATCATTGCGAGCGCTCGACGCGGGCTGGCCCGAACTCTAGGCGGGGGGCAGCCATCGTCACCAGAATCGGCATGACGATGCTGATCACCACGGCGAGGATCACCCCCTGTGCTATGCGCTGCTCGGCCTTGTTCAAGCGGCGGAACGCCTCGGCGATGTCGCTTTGGCTTGTCTGCACAGTCAGGAGCATCCCCTCGATCTTGCCCTCCAGTTTGCCGATCGCGCGAAGGATGTCGCCATGGCTGACGTCGTGCTGCTCGGGCATGGGAAGGGTGTCCGTCATGGGGGAGTCTATTTCAGCCGCCAGTATTCCGGGCTGCGGCCGTAGTAGCTGGTGTAGCCGCCAGGCGATGCAACCCAGGAGAAAGTGCCCCGGCTGGAGCTGTTGCTGATGATGCTGCCGTCGTTCTGCACGATGCCGATGTGAGGGTATGGGGGGCTGCCGTTGTCGCGCATGATCGCGATGGCGCCAGGCTCTGGGCCAGAAAGGAGGGTGCCGCCGCCGGCCGCGAGCGCCGCCCTGGCGTTGGGCACGTAGTTGCTGCTGCCCCAGGGAGGGGTGATGCCAGCGCTCCTGAGTACCTTGTTCACGGCGTAGACGCAAGCATTGTTGCCGCCGTCGGGGCCGCCCCTGGTGTTGATCCCGCGCGCGCGAGTTGCGGCACTAGCCAGCGCTGATGCCTTGCGGCTGGGCGGGAGGCCATCGTTCGCGCCGCGGCCAGTCGCCCACCCGTCGTTCTCGTCGCCCTGAGTGCCGCATTCGATCGAGCTGGTGTAGCCGCCGCTGCCCGACAGGTCGTGAGTCACGCTCTTCACGTTCCACGTGCCATCCACCTCCGGGCGGAAGCCCTGCAGGGTGATGAGTCCCTCGGCGTTGAGCTCCGGCCGGCCCGGCATCGTGATCGACACCCGCACCTCGCCAGCGCGGAGGGACTGGAGGCGGCTGTCGGCAGCCTTCTGCGCCTCCGCCTGGGAGGGGTAGAGCTGGCGATCCTCGAATACCGGCAGGCCCCCGGCATCGGCCCCGGCGTTGATCGTCTTCTCTTTCTGGGTGGTGCGATCGAGGTAGCGGGCGGTGACCTTGCCGTAGGCTCCCCGGTTCTTCAGGTTCGCCCGCCAGGAGATCACATCGGTGGGCTTAAGGGTGATCGTCGCGCCGGCCTGACCCTCGCCCCGGGGCACCAGTACCAGCTTGCCGTCGGCGGGCTTGATGGTGGCCTTGTGCTTCTCTGCCAGGCGGGTGAGGAAGGCCTGATCGCTCTCGTTGGTCTGGTCCTCGTGCTTGATCTGGGTGCTGGCCAGGTTGCCCTTGATTACCACCTGCAGGCCGTTGCGCTTCCCGATCTCTTGCGCCACCTCCCCCAGCGTCTTGCCGTGCCAGCTCTGGGACTTCTGCCCCTTCACAAGCTCCGGTGCGGTCTGGGCGGCGGTGGCCTTGATCGTCATGCTTCTGGGCCCGCCGGAGAGATGGACGTCATCGACCGCAAAGCTGCCCATGTAGACCGGCAGCTTGCCGCCGGTGCTGTAGCCCAGCCAGACCTTCAGCCACGCGCCGCTGCGGGGCACCGGGACCCGGCTGGCCCGATCATCGAGGGTAATCTCCAGGCTGTCGCTCGTCTGCCCTGCCTCATCGGTGATCCGCAGCGAGACAAGGCGATCCGCCACCGCCCTGGTGACGTCATCGCCATCGGCCACGATCTTGAACGCTGGTGTGGTCATGTGCTCCAGATGCGCAGCGTCTCGGTCGCCTCCGGCTGCGGCAGATCCGGCAGCTCGATGACGAGGCCCTGCGGCAGAATCGGCATCAGGTCCGACAGGTCGCGGTTCACCGCCATCACCGTCTCGACGGTGCCCTGCGTGCGACCGTAGAACCGGTGGCAGATGGCGTCGAGCTCATCGAACTGACGGGTGATGTACTGGGTCATGGCTGGACCAGCTGGCGGACGGACTGGGTGACGAAGGGATCGACATCCAGGATGGTTGAGATCGTGGCCGCGTTGCTGATCAGGCTGCCGAGGACTTGTCCGTTCTCCAGTCCACCACCAAGGGTGTTGAGCATGGCGGTAGTGGCGGGCCGCAATGCTTGAAGCGCGACGCTCATCGCTGGTGCGCCGCGGCCGAGGGCCATCTGCTGGACCATCTGCAGGCCCTGGATGCCGAGCTGCCCCCAGATTCCCTGCTGCGGGATGGAGAGGCCGGCAAGGCCAAAGGCGTTGAGCGCCGCACCGACGTAGTTGCCGCTGGCGAGGGATCCGGCGATGGTCGCCAGCTGGCCGATGTTGAAGCCTGCCCCGCGCGCGGCCTGCACCACGGGTGCGGCGATGGTGTTGACGACGGCGGCGGCGGAACCGGCCCCGGTGAACTGCGCCAGGCTGGCGACGGCCGGCAACGCAGCACCAACGGCCGTGATGCCAGCGACGCTGCCCGGTGCGGCGGCTGCCCCTGGGTTGTCCTCCCCGTAGCGGGCGAGATCCAGGGAGAAGGTGATGGCCCTGGCGGCACCGTTGGCCATGAAGGTTGACTGCCCCTCTCGCACACGCCGGAGGGCCCACTTCCCGTGGACGCGGCCGAGGCCATCGGTAAGCATCAGCGGCTCGCCCTTCACCGCCACGTCTCGCAGTTGTTGGATCGTCCCCTGCGTGCCGGAGAAGCCGGGGTAAAGGGTGCCATCGAGGGTGATGGTCTGCTCCCCAGGGCCGAGGAACTGGGCAGCGGGCTCACGCAGCAGTCGCTCCTGCATCTCCCAGCGGTAGTCGGCAGTGCGCTCAAGGGTCTGGGGCGCACCGTTCGCCAAGGTGAACTGGAACTCGCCAAGCTGGAAAAGGGATGCCATGTTCGTCAGTCGTTGAGGGCGAGACGGTAGGTGGATGCCAGGTTGCGCTGGAACTCATCGAGCGCATCGAGCACCGCAGCGCGGATGTCGGGGCCGTTGCCGCTGGGAGCGTTGATGGTGATACCGCCGGCGTTGAAGGTGAGCTGTTTGGGGGCCGGGGCGGCAAGGCGTGGAGCGCGGGGGATGATCCGAGATGAGCGCTCAGCACGTTGCTCGCCTGCGGTGATGCTGCCCCCACCCATTGCACGAGGCTGGGCGGTCGGCGCCAGCTGAGAGATGCGAGGGAGGATGTGGCCGGAGCGATCGGGGCGGAAGATCTCGGGCCGCCGCTCGCCCACCAGGTAGTCCATGCCGGCGATGACACGACCGCCGAGGGCGCGGGGCTGCGGAGTTGGTCCGACCGCGACTGGAGCAGCAGGCGCGGTCGCGCCACCGCCGCCACCGCCAGAGACCATCGAGCCGATGCGCTGCACGGCACCACCGACCCAGGAGAAGAGGGCTCCGGCCCGGGCCTTAAGGCCATCGAGGATGCTGCCGATGATCCGCTGGCCAATGCCGGCCCCGGTGAACAGGTTGATGATCAGCGCGGGGATTGGCAAGAAGATCCCCAGCAGGCGGGGCCCCACCGTCATGGTGATGCTCACCACGCTCTGCCAGAGGCGAGAGAAGAAGCCGCTGATCGGCTGCCAGTTCTTGATCACCACAAATGCCAGGGCAGCAAAGCCGGCGATGGCTGCTACCGCAATCCCAACTGGGCCTGTGGCCAGGACCATAAACACGGTGCCAAGGCCGGCGATCACGGGGAACGCGGCCGCCACTCCACCAATGGCTGTGCCAATGATGCCGATCGAGACAACCACACCAGCGATGATCGGCAGCGCAATCACCAGGCCCGCGAGTGCGCCGCCGATCGCCACGATGCCGGTCATCAGGCCAGGGTTTGCCGCTGCCCAATTGGCGATTCCCTCCACCACCGGCGTGATGAACTCTGCGATGCGCGTGAGCGGCGGGAGCAGCGCATTGCCCACGGTGATGCCCAACCGCTGCGCGCTGTTCTGGAAGCTGGCCAGCGTCCCCTGGAACGTCCCGAGGCTTCGCTGGAAATCCTTCTCCACCGTGCCGGCAGCAGCAGTGCCGCCGGCATCAGCCTTCAGCTTCGCGTACTCCTGCCGGTATTTCATCAGCGACATCAGGCCCAGCTTCGCTTCCTTGTCGCCGAAGATCTCGGAGAGCTTGAACACGTCGCCGCCGGTGACGCGCTGCAGTTCTGACAACGCGGCCTCCATCGGGTTGATGCCCTTTGCCTTGGCGCTCTTCAACACCTGCTCAATGTTGACGCCGAACTTGCTGAAATTCTTCACCGCATCTGGTGCGGTCATCTTCAGCATCGCGTCCGTCATGCGCGTCGCTGCCGCGCCTGCATCTGGCGCATCCTTCCGCACCATCTGCATCATTGCCGCCAGCGACACCGCACCCTGCCGGCCCTGGATGCCAAGCGTTCCTGCCGCAGCGGCGATGGTGGGCATGAACTGCGCCATGTCCTTCAGCTCGAAGGCGCCCTGCTTGCCGGCGAACGCCAGCGCATCGAAGGTGGCCTTCAGCTCCGTCGGGCGGATCTTCAGCGCGTTCTGCAGCTGAAAGCCGGTCTTGGTGACGTCGAGCAGATCGGAGTTGGTGGCGGTCGCCACCTTGCCCAGTGCCTCCATTGAGGCGACGGCATCCTTCAGCTCCAGGCCCTGGGCTACCAGGTCCTGGATGCCCTGGGCCAGCTTCTCCGGCGCCAGGTTGGTGAGGTTCCGGCTGCTGAGCCGAAGCACCTCGCTGCTCAGCCCCTTCAGCTCCACCGCGCCAACGTTGGCGGTCTTGCCGATGTCGCTCAGCACCGCCTCGAAGCTGGCCGCTGTGCGAATGCTGGCCCCGAGCGCCACCGTGATGCCCGTCGCGCCAATGGCGGCCTGCTGCCAGAGGGCATTGTCGAACATGCCCTTGAAGCCCTTGCGACCGCTGATGGCCGCATCGTTCATCGTGCGGGTCACGTTCCGCCCGAACGACGACACCTGCATCTGCGCAGTCTTGATCGAGCGGCCGAGGCTTGCCGCGATCTTGCCGCCGATCTCGACGGTGATCTTCTGTGGCCCGCTGCCGCCGATCATGCCCGCTTCATCGCCTCCGCGATCTCATCCTCAACCATCTCGGCCGAATGCAGCCAAGACCAAAAGCCAAAGGGACTGTGATCCAGGTCCAGATCCAGGATTTCAGCCAGGCCCCAGCCGGTTGCCTTCGCCAGGATGATGACCGCCCGGCGAAGGTCGTCCACTGCTACGACCTGGCCGCCCTGAAAGCCGCGAATTGCGCCTCCAGCTTGCCCCAGTTGACGTCATCGAACTGGAGGACGTCTTCGTAGAGGATCTCGCAGAGATTGGCGATGAGATGCACAGTCTGCTCGCCCTCGTTGCTGGAGGCCTTGGAGGCGGCGACGCGATCGCAGACCTTGGGCCGGCGCATGATCACGTGATCCACCTCCACGCCGCTGATGGTCTCCGGGAAGTCGAAGACCACCTTGGCGGTCGGCTCAGGTCGTTGCTGTTTGGCTGCCATCATCAAACCCCAATCGCCTGGCGGATCGTAGCGAGCTGATCAACGCCGTCGATCTTCCGCACCATGTTCACCTTGTCGACCTCGACCAGCTCGCGGCCGCCAATGGTGAACTTGAAATAGCGAAGGCCCACGGTGAACTTCGGCTTGGTGGTGTCACCAGCCTTCCAGTCGCCGGGCTCCAGCTGCTTCACCATGCCGGTCATGTTGACCACAATGGCCACCGCATCTTCACCATCGCGTCGCATCGCACCACGGGCGGTCAGCTGCTTGTCGGCGCCGGGAAGGCCGTAGAGGGCGATGATGTCGGGGTTGAACTCCAGCAGGTCGAAGCTGGCCTCCAGCTTCTCCATGCCCATGTCGTGCTCGATCGGGGCATCCATTCCGCCGGCGCGCACCTCCTCGACCTTGGTGGTAAGAGTGGGCAGGGTGAGGGTGTCGATGGTGCCAGCGAGGCCGCGACCGTCGACGAACAGGGAGAAGTTTTTGAGGATCCTTGGGATCATGGGTCAGTCCTCGGTGGGGCGGGTGTTGATCAGGCGGCAGGGAGCGCAGCGAACAGGTCGACCACGTAAGTGTTGACCAGGTGGCTGCGGAACGTGACGCGCTCGGCCGGATAGGGAGGCGTAAACTCGAAGTCGAACACCACCTGGCCATTGGCGATGGATGTGGGGGTGTTCTGCTCAGGGTCCACCCAGACGTCGCCGCCAAGGATGGCGCCGCGGGCCTTGAGAATGCGCAGGTACTGCCGCACCGACTCCATCACTTCTTCGAGGTAGGTGGCGGTGATGCAGCGATCAACCGCCCACAGGTGCCCCCGGAGGATCGACTCGTTGATCATGTCTGCCGTGCGCTGCACGGACAGGAAGGTGTATAGCGGATCAATCGAGAGGGTGCGGTTGCCCCAGAGGCGGAAGCCGCCCTCACGGATGATCGTGGCGACGTTTTGCTCGTTGAGCAGGTTGGCGCGGGAGTTGGCGTCGCCCAGGGCGAAGTCGATGGCGCGGCTGGTGGCCTCGATGCCGTAGACCTCCTTGTTGGAGGGGGACCACCAGAAGCCCAGCTCGTTGTCGGTGCGGTTGATGATGCCAGCGACAGCGGGCGAGGCGGGCATGGTGACGCCACCGACGACCACCCAGGGATCGACGAGGTAGACCCGGCGGGAGCCGAAGTCATCGGCGGCCTGGATCGCGGCGGCGTCGGTGGTGTTGGGCCCGTCAGCGATGATCACGGCCCGGAGGCGATCAGCAATGCTGAGCAGCTCGGAAACCACCCTGTTGCGGACGGTGCCTTTGGTGGCGGTGCCGGCCACCGCTTGGACACCACCAGAAGGCGGAGCCCCGATCGTGACGGTGACGGTGCCGGTGTAGGTGGTGCCGGGGTTGTCAATTCGAATGCTCAGCACCTTGCCGGCATTGGCCCCGGTGCCAAGGATCGCAGTGGCCGTGGCCTGCACCCCGCCGCTGGCGGGGGCGCTGATGGTCACAGGCGGTGCGGTGACGTACCCCCCGCCCTGGGTGGTGACGGGAATGGTGAGGATGCCGTTCGCGTGCCGCTGATGGCTGAAGCCAGGAGCGATGAGCACCTTGGGTGCGAAGCCCACGGCGTTCTCCGATGCCAGGAACCCGTAGACGCCTTCATAGGCGCCAGTGCCAGCGTTGGTGCCGCCCACCACGTTGGTGATGGTGGCCTCGTCGCCGGCTCCAGCCGTAACGCGGATCACCACGACGACCGCCCCCGCCTGGGAGTAGATCAGATCGAGGGATTGCTTCAGCGTGCCGGCGTCACCGAGGCTGGCGTACTCGGTCTTGCTAACGATCAACACCGGAGTGTTGAGTGGGAATGCGGTGGCGTCCGCATCGGGGGCGGTGCCAATCACACCGACCACGGAGGATCGAACGGTCTGGATGGGCCGTGCGCCAGTGTCGATCTGGAGCACCTCCACGCCGTGGAGAAAGTTGGTGGGCATAGTGGAGGAGCCTCCTGTCGGGTTGATTCTAGGCCGAAGCGTCAGGCCATCAGACCGGCGCTGGGAGCGGAATGGTCCAGGTGGCGCCTGGGAAGGTGAGCGTGCCGTTGGAGCTCGTCACGTCAATGTTGTTGTCGATGCAGCACACCAGTTCGTCAGCGCTGGTGGGCCCCCCGCGCGCGCGCTTGACAACCAGTTTCCTGGCGGTGAGGGAGGAATTGGGCCAGGTGGTGGGGCCGATTGTGAGTGTGCCGATGTTGGTTGTGTTGTTGACGGAGAAGCTCAGAGTCACCGTGTTACCACCTGCGGTGTAACCGGTTCCGGAAATCTCAGAGGTCACATCAGACGCTTTCGTGTGGGTCGCCCGGTTTTGGGTGTAACCGGCGCCCACCAAAATTCCTTTGTAGGTGTGGCTGGTGCTGCAGTTACCGGCAAACACGTCCGCAAGGAAAGAGTTGTAGACGATCTTGTTCATGGGTCACGCGAGGGTAGAGAGAGGTTGGATCCAGGTTAGGGGAGCGGAAGCGGCAGACGGTCGTTAAGCGCAGTTGATTCTACATTTTGCGTTAGTTGTTTATAGTGATTGTGATAATCCCACCGCTTACCTGATTGCCCGTGCCCTGCACATCAGTAGAGGCAGTGAATTGCAGTGTGCCAGTCTTGCCGGACGCTCCAAATGTAATGTTATAGGCGCTGCTGCTTAATGCGTTTCTATTGAGCCAGGCTCCGTCGTCTCCGGTGAACTGTGCGACTCCGGTTGACGTAGCGCTGACCAAGTTGACGACATTTGCGGGCCCGCAAAAGCTGTAAGAACCGTCAAGGTAAAAAGCACCAAAGTACAAGTCAAACCTGTTTGTCCAGGTGTAGACGACTGGCGGGCCGGCTTGGGATGACGTTGACGTGTTAAAATAGTAATCAAATCGCTGTGCTCTTTGGCTAGTGTTGGAAAGCCCTGCGCTACTGCTAGTAAAGCTCACAGCCGCAGACAAGGACTGCCCTGAAGGCACCCAAATAACAGAAGGATCGTCACACGTTAAGTCCTTGTATATGAAATTTCTTTGATTTGGCGTTGCTCCTGTATTCAACGCTCCTCCAGACGGGTTAAACTGTAAGGGTCTGGTATTGCTGGTTATGTTGGGATTCGGTACATAGACAATAGAAGATGTTGTGAATGTCAGCACTGATGGCTCGGGCGGCGCGACAGCCACCGCTGCATCAGCAGCGAAGGTCGTTGCAAGTGTCACCCAGTTGGTGTCACTCCCAATCACGCCATTCACGCGGGGTCGCGATGCTCGAATCAGCCGGCCGTTATCACCATCAAGCACCTCTATGCCGTGCAAAAAAGCAGACATCAGAAGGCGATCTCGGCGTCAGCAGCAAAGTGGAAGAGCATGCTGGCGACGTAGGCGTTGGGGTAGACCAGGAACCCGTTCGTGCTGTTGGAGAGCACGAACGGCGCGGTGGCCTGGTTCGCCCACACCCCGTTGTAATACTGGCTGTACTGGTTGGCGGTGCCCGAGCGGTTCCAAAAATTGAGCTGCGGGGTGCCGCGCTTCGTGACGCGATAAGACACCGCTGGCGCAGGGGGCGCGTAACCAGTGGTCGAGAAAAAATAGATGCACTGCCCGCCCACCAGGCCGGTATCCGTGGCAGTGCCGGGGATGGTGTCGAGGTCGTAGGACTTCTCGTAGTAGCGCTGGCACAGCGCCAGTTCGGTGCCGGATGGCCGCAGCTCGAACGGGGTGCGGAACGCCCCGGGTTCCATCTGCACGCGCGCGATGTCGAAGGTGCCCGACTGCTGGCCAAGGGTGCCGTTGCGGGCGTTGAAGCTGCTGCCGCCGTCGAACCAGATGTTGAGCGATAGGTAGTCGTTGCCAGCTGTGCCGAGCAACTTGCCGCTGATAGAAGGGACGGTGACCGTCAGGCTGATCTGCTGCCAAGCTGTGGTGAGGCTGAACTTTGTCGCGCCGATCCCCGACACCACGGCACTAGGTGAACCGCCGGTGCCGAACCACTGCATCAGCTCCACCGCGATCGATCGGCTGGCATCAGCCTTGGCCCAGAAGCTGATGGTGACCGTCTGGCCGGCGAAGGTGCGCACGCCCTCAATATACTGCAGCAGGAGCGAGTAGTTGCTGGCTCCTGCCACGGATGTGACGACGGTGCGGTTGAAAAACCGCGGCTCACCGGGAACGTTGCTCTGGCCCAGGGTGAAGGGCTGGCGGCTCATCACCGCGCTACTGCCGACGTAGTTATTAAGCCAGCGGTCGGCGGCGAAGGCCGATGTATTGAAGCTGGTGCCGCGCTGCCAGACGTCGAAGTTTCCGTTGATGATGGCGTTGCGGAAGCCGGCCAGCGGCCCACCGTTGATGGCGCTGAGTTGCGCAGCAGCAGTCCCGTCGTTTGCCAGGGTGAGTGCCGGGGTGGATGCGCTGGGGTGCTGCAGCTGCTGGACGCGGAGGTTGCTCATGAGTCAGTATTTGATGCAGTACAGCAGCGCAATGTTGCGCGGACGGGTTTCGGTGCCGCCGGTAGATCCAATATTTTGCGGAGGGAACGCATTAAAATTACCGTTCGCATTGTCCACACTTGACCCGCAAAAAGAGTCTCCGTCAAAAGCGGGAGAGCTTCCTACTGTTGCATTAAGCTCAAGTCTGTGCGTGTGATTCTTGAGGCCGTCAGACTGCGCCGTGCCTATTGCGCGTCCAGAATCAATGCCCCGGCTGTCGTCCAAACCACGAATAAACTCTCCACGGAGATCGGGCAGACTGAACGTGGAAGATCCATCGCCGGGGCCGAACTGGCCCGCCTGCTTCGCGCCCTCGCTGGCGGCGAGGTTGCCTGAAGCCTGCGCCCAAGCCCAAAGCTTCGGATAGGTCGCCCTGCTGATGACTGCGCCATTGGCTTTCAGCCAGCCAGCCGGGGCCACGTTGCCGGCAAAGGGAAGAACCGCACCTGCAGGAATGCCCAGATCATCCGGCACCTGGTACCGCTGCCCGTCAGCGACGGCTGGAGCATCGAGCTCCACGAACCCGCTGGTCGAGCCGTTGAGCCGCAGGGTCATGGTGTTACCTCCAGTGCCTCGCGCAGTTCCGCCAAGGTAAGGCCAATTCTCGCCAGCTTCTCTTCTACCGTCAGCTCCGTAACCACTTCGCGCTCCAGGATCTCACCTCGCAGCCGCGACTGCTCCACGCCATCCGGTGTTTGAAACCTCAGGTCGAGGCCCGCGATCTCGCCGTTGCCTTGCAGTCGAAGCGCCATCAGACGATCACCCACGTTGACCCGGCAGAGATGGTCACGGTCACCCCCGCGTTCACTGTAATGGGGCCAGCGCTTACAGCGTTCTTGCCGTTGGCGATGGTGTAATTCTGCGTGACAACCTGGCCGTTCTCCTGAAAGATTTGGTCGCCGCCGCCGCCTGCTGCTCCCTGCCCCAGAGGAGTCCAATCGGTGCCGTTGAAGCCCTCGAACTGGCTGAAAGAGGTGTTGAACCTGAGGCTTGGGCCAGCGGGCGAGCCACGCTGAGCGGTGCTGCCTGACGGCAAGCCAAGCCATCCGGTCGCGGTGCTGCTGATGCTGCTGCTGTAGGACGCCCCTTGCAGGGTGACGTTGCCGGTGAATGTCGGCGATGCCAGCGGCGCATAGGTGCCAGCCGCAGCGGCGGCCTTCAGATAGCCCTGGCCGACCACGAAGGCGGTCGTCGCCAGCTGCGGGGTGTTGGTGTCGACCCCAGCCGTCGGCGCTGCCGGGGTGCCGGTAAATGTCGGCGATGCCAGCGGGGCCCTGGTGGTGTCCGTCGGGTGGACGTGATCCTGCCGCGCGAACCGCAGTGAGGTGCCCACCGCTGCCGTCCCGTCTGCCTGCGGGGTGGCGGTGCCCGCCTGGCCGACCACGAAGGCGGTCGTCGCCAGCTGCGGGGTGTTGGTGTTGACCCCAGCCGTCGGCGCTGCCGGGGTGCCGGTAAATGTCGGGTTGGCGAGCGGGGCCCGGCTCTGCTCCAAGGCGTTGATCTCGGTGTCGAGTGCATCGAGCGCCGCGCGCAGCCGCACCACGTCCTCGATCAGCAGGTTCGCTGCGTTGGGCTTCTGGAAGCCCTGCGTGGCTGTGACGTCGTTGATGGGCATGGGATCAGATCACCACAAGACGGAGCTGCCGGATCTGCGGCCGGGCCGCAGCGGTGCCGGTGAGGGTGAGCCGCACCCTGGTGGTGCTGCCGCCGGAGGTGAAGCTCGCCACCGTAAAAACCTGCTCGATCCAACCATCGCCCACTGCCGTGCTGCTGGTCTGGCTGACGGACTGCCAGGTGCCGTCCGACTTCTGGAACTCCACCGTCACGCTCGATGCCGCGGGCAGCAGCGACTCGAAGGTGCAGCTCACCTTTGCGTTGGCCGCGCAGGGAATCGCCCGGGACACGTAAGTGCCGGTCTCGCCCAGGTTGCCCAGCACCGCCTGGGTGCCGGCGAATAGCAGCGGGCTCTCGGTCGTGGTGCCGCTCAGCACCGCCGAGAGGGTGAGCGGCACGTTGATGTCCTCCGCCAGCTGGATGCGGGCATTGTCGGCACCTCGGATCGTGCCGCCGTCGGGCTTGGTAAAAACGAACTGCACATGGGTGGCGCTGCTCACCCGCTCCACACCGGCAAGCGCCACTAGGTCGGTGGTATCGCCCACCGCCGCCAGGATGGTGCCGGTGGCGGGCGTCGCCGGACTGCCGCTCACGGTGAACGTGTAGGTGCTGGCTCCAGTCGAGGTGATCGTGACCGCGCCGTTGTACTCGCTCTGCGTAGCGCCGCTGTGGACCACCTTCTGTCCGGTTATGAAGGGGTGAGCACCCCCGACCCATGTGGCTGTCGCGGTCGTCCCGCTCCTTGTGATCGTGACCGTACCGCTGCGAAGCGGGCCCAGGGAGACAGTGCGGTTGGTGCTGGTGAAGTTGGCCCCGTACATGCGGAAGGTG
This sequence comes from Cyanobium sp., assembly GCA_014191755.1. Taxonomy (GTDB): domain Bacteria; phylum Cyanobacteriota; class Cyanobacteriia; order PCC-6307; family Cyanobiaceae; genus Cyanobium. The sequence goes on along the minus strand of BJHE01000012.1, from coordinate 40,778 downwards.
AGGTCCGACTCCTGCACCGGCGTCCAGGTCGAGGCATTGCTGCTCTTCAGCATCGTGCCGATCGTGTACGGCTGGCTGGTGACGAACGCATTGGCCACCGAGTCGAACTTACCCAGCTCTGCCAGACCCACTGCATGGGTGGGGTCATCGGTGAGCAGCACCATGGCGTACTCCACGCCCGCCTGGAGGTAGACCGGCCGGGTGAGGCTGACCTTGTTCCAGGCCCCTACCGTGATGGCGCTGCCCTGCAGCACACCCTCCGCCAGGGTGGTCGCGTTCGGCAGGCCAAGCTCCGTCTCCCGGATCTCCAGGTAGACCTTGTTGCTGCTGCTGCCCTTCGCGGTGAACTTGAAGTCGACGCCGGTGACGTGCCGGGATTGATCAAGGCGGAAGGTCTGCGCCAGCGGATCCCAGAACCTGGTCTCGATCGTGGTGAGCTGCCGCTGGGTGCGGGTGACGATCGTGCCAGCGCCGATGAACCGCGCTGCGCCAAAGGATCCCTGGTTGCCCAGGAACGTGACGCGCTTGGTGCCGACTGGCACGTTGGCCGGGATCGTGAACGACCCCGTGATCTGTCCAGATCCGTTAGCTGTGAGGGGCATGGCAATCAGGGAGGCGTGACGGTGATCCCGTCGAACTTCACCTCGGTGAGCGTCTCACCGGGATCAAAGCCCTCCAGGGTGAAGTTGATGGTGATGGATCGGAGGAACTGCGCCGGCCGCTGGCTCTCACTCAGCAGCTCCGTTCTGGTGGTGCTGGTGACGCTCTGGATCAAGAACGTTCCGGTCGCATCCAGCCAGGTGCCGATCTGCTCGGTGATCGGTGATGTCCAGATGGTGTCGATCAGCGTGAAACGATCCACCGCTGGGGTGAGAGTGATGGCGGCCGGGATCGGATCGAAAGCCTGATACGGGTTGATCGCGCTGCTGCCCGTCTGCTGCGTCTGCTGCAGGATGATCTCCTCGGTGTAGGGGAGCATCCAGTCCTGCGTGTTGTTCGTCGGGGCCTGGTAGGCGGTGAGCGCGATCGGCAGTTGCAGCGTGCCGTTCACCACCGCAGCGGTCTGCGTGATGCCCTGATCTCGTAGGTCGTCGTCCAGGAAGGGGTCGACGAACACACCGCGCTTGCTGCTGGGCTCGCGGCTGCTGATGTCGTTCCGCAGCCGCTCCTGTGCCACCAGGTCGAACAGGTCGACGATCAACGACCGCATCCGCTCCAGCTGGTCGAAGGGGATCGCCCGGATGCCGTCGTTAAGGATGGTCGGCGCTGCGCCCCAGTTCCAGTAAAGGGTGGCCAGGCTGAGCAGGTTGCTGGGCACTGCCGGCGGCAGCGGGTTGAACCGGGAGCTGATGCCCTTTACTCGGCTGAACGCCCCGTCGCGGTCGATGCAGAGGCGGTCGTAGCGGGGCAGCTTCCACCGGTAATCGGTCAGCACCAGGCTGCCGTTCACCGCACCGGTGATCGTCACCACGCCGGTCTGCAGGTTGATCGCATCCGGCGTCACCGCGCCCAGGTACTGGTAGGTGATCGAGTAGCTGGAACCAGGGGAGGGCTCGATCGCGCCGCCGCCGGTGGGGCTCCAGTCCACCTTGTCGCCGTTCAGGAAGAAGTCCCGTGGGCTCTGGTAGGTGGTGCCTCCCTGGGTGAGGCTGATGATCGATAGCACCGACACATCAGGCAGCGTGTCCTGGCCACCTGAGAAGCCGCCACGGGTGAGCGTCACGGTCTTCTGCCGGGTGATCACCACGCCCAGCACGGCATCGAGCGGGGCGCGATTCAGCTGCACCGTTGCGGTGCCGCCAGTGGTGCCGGTGAACACGTCAGGCTCGGAGGTCACCACCTCCAGGTCCGGATCCTCGTTGTAGGTGAGGCGGCTTGCGGTGGGCTTGTCGACCTTGTAGCCAAAGATGTTGCCAACGCCCTCGCGGATGCTGAGGGTGTTGACGCCGAGGGAGTAGCCAGCGGGGCGGACGCTCAGCCCATCGACGATGTAGTTGCCGTTGCTCTCCCGGTCGTACCGGGCCAGGGCCTCCATGAACGCCCCGTCGCCTGCTGCCCCCTGCTGGTTCAGCATCGACCCGTCGATCACCACGTAGACGGGATAGAACTCGCCCGCGAGGGACTCGCCGCTGTGGCCCCAGGTGGGGGTGATGCGGAGGCGGCCAGCGCCAGGCTCGGTGTAGTTCCGGGTGCCGGCGGCGGGATCGCGCAGATCAGGATCTTGCAGCTCGGTGATCTCCTCCACTAGGAGGAAGATGCCGATGCGCACCAGCCCGGTGAGGGAGATAGTGAAGGTTCGGGTCGGCACCGATCGCACCGCAGCCCGCAGGTAGACCTTGCTCGCGGGACAGGTGGTGGATCCGGTGGTGAGGTTGATGACCGGGGGCGTGCCCTCGATCACCGTGCCATCGGTGAAGACCGCATCGGCGATGCGCTTCAGCCGGTCGATGATAGTGCTCTGGGCCTCGTTAAACTCGGCAGACTGGAGTCCCTTGCCAGCGCGGAACAGCAGCTCGTCGTAACGGTCTGCGGCGTCGAAGCGGTTGTAGTAGCCGGTAAGAGTCATGGCCTCAGAATGTCACGACGAACTCGAAAAGCTGGCGGGTGGTGACCTCGCGGACGATCGGCGCATTGCGCTCGATCACCAGCAGCGTGCCAGGGCTCTGCACCTCATTCGGTTGGAGGTACATCTGACCTACAGGTACACCGGTGGCAGCCACCGTGTCTACGAAGATGGCGCGCTCGCGGATCGTTGATCCGACGCCATCGCCAAAGTCAAAGAAAAACTTGAAGTAGAGCGCCACAGTGGGAATGACGCTGATGCTGTACTTGCCTTGCGGCGTTTCGATGGCGCCGTCGGCATCGGGAACCACGTACTCGACCTGGCTGGCCTTGCGGCGGCCCACCTCCGCAACCAGGGCGGTGTCGCTCACGGCAGGTTGCGGCGGAGTGGAGCCCCAACCGGTGTTGCCGCTGCCCCAGGCCATGTGAGCGGTCCGTGCCTTGATCGCCGTGGCGATGGCGGTTCGCCCGCTTAGTGTCAGAACAGCAGCCATCGCCTCGTGCCCCTCCCTCGGATTCTACTCAGGTCATCGTGGTGATCTTGCTGCTCACCAGGTAGGCGCTTCCCTCCCACGGGAAGTCACCCCAGGCCAGCAGCGACGACCAGTTAGTGCCGGCATCGAACCGGCTGGCGGTTGTCGGCAGGTACTCGGTGCGAGCGCCGTCGCCATTCAGCACATGCCACTCCTCATCCATCAGGCTGTGATCCAAGATGAAGCGGTTGGAGTTGCTCACCTCAATGCCGATCACCGACAGGCCACCGCTGACGACCGTGAAATCTGCGTTGACGCTGCTGCTGCGGTAGTCGCCGTAACTGATCTGCGGCCAGTCCGGCCGCAGCCGCACGCCACTGTGATCGCTGAGGATCGCGCCATCGGACAGCAGGCTGTCGTCCAGCACGAAGCGGCGGAAGTCGTAGACCGAATAGATTCGCTGCAGCCGTGACCGCACCGGCGCGCTGAGCCGTGCCACCGCCGTGATCTGGCTGATGATCGCCTCGCCGCTCGTCGGTGCATCGAGGCCGATCTGGAACTCCGCCCAGCGATACGAACCGCCCTCGGATTCGTCGATCTCGCCATTGAAGTTCAGCCAGCCGAGCGCCTGGAGAATCGCGGCGGGGGTACCACGGATCTGCTGCCACTGCACACCACCCTCGATCGCTGCACGCTGGTCGGTCAGATACGGCAGGATCTCGGCCAGGCCGTACTCGAACACCAGCCACGGCACCACGCTGTCGGGGATGTCCACCCGCTTGGCGGTGCGGATCGTTGGCACCGGGGCCCCGGCGCGCACCAGGCTGGAAGTGACCCGCGATAGGTCGCGCTCCAGCGTGGTGGCATTGAGCGGCAGCAGGTCGTAGCGGCTTGCCGTCATCGATCAACGCCCGCGAAGATAAGCGACACCGCGCCAAGGGCCGGGGCGGTGATTGGGTCGCAGATCACATCGGCCGCCGGGGCGGTGAGCTGCACACGCTGCACACCGGCGGCATGGAGGGTGGCGATGAGCCAGGAGCGGGTGACGTTCCAGCCAAGGCCTGACTGTGCGGTGAAGGCAGTGGCAAGCGTCGAGGCCAGCCCATCAAACACCGTCGTCGGCGTGCTGGGCAGCAAATAGATCGAGGCCGTCACCGGCACCGTGGTGATTGCCGCGCTGATCACCAGCACGGTGTCCGTCACCACTCGCACGCTGTCGCTCTGCAGCATGGAGTCCACTGCCTCAAGCAGCTCGGCGCTTGCCAGCCCCGTGCCGGTCTTGCTCAGCACCGCCACCAACACTTCGCCCGGGGCGGGGGAGCTCACCGACACGTCGCGCACATCTGGGTCAGCGGACAGCGCGTGGTAGCGGTACCAGAACGCGCCGCCGGCAGAGCTGCTGCCCATGATCCGGTCGATCGTCCTGCTTTGCAGCGCTGCATCGGTTTCGCCAGCCAGGCGAGTGACGCCATAAAACGCGGCGAGGTTATCGAGATCGGGGCCGGCCGCGTAGCGCAGCAGGGTGGCGCGCAGCGCATCGTTCACCCGCTGCCTCAGGATCAGCTCGCGGGCCGCCGCCACCTCCAGGATCTTCACCCCCGGATCGCTTTCCAGGATCTCGGTGTAGCTGGGGTCCCGGGCCTGCAGGTCCGCCAGCATCTCCTGCAGGATCGTCTCGAAGTCGAGCGGCTCGATGATCTCCGGATCAGGAATAGTCAAGAAGTCGATCGTGGCCATCAGAGCACCAACCCCTCGAACGTGACCTGCTGGCCGTTGATCAGATAGTAGCCAGACAGGCTGAGCTCGATCCGCCCATCGGCCGTCACCCTGTCGATCGTGAGCCGCTCCACCTTCAGCCGCGGCTCCCAACGGTCGAGGGCCTCGGCCGCTGCTGCCACCATGTCAGCGACGAGGAACTGGTTGATGGGTCGATCGACCAGGCCCATGAGGCGTGAGCCGTAGTCGCGTCGATGCACCCGCGTCCCCAGGGGGGTGGAAAGGATGTCGGCGATCGACTGCTTCAGGTGGTCGAAACCTTCCAACGCAGCGCCAGTTGTGCGGCTCATGCCGGCCATCAGTTCACCTCCACATCAGGACTGCCGCCCTGGAGGGTGGCACCACATGCAGTCTGATCCCCCACGCGGGCGACGGCCTGGCCGTTGGCGGTGGTGTCGGGACTGCCGGTGACGATGGCGTTGGGCCCGTGGATCGGGCAGTTGTATGTGTCACCCACACGGGCGACCGCGATGCCGTTGGCGGTCGTGTCTGAACTGCCGGTGGTGACCGCGCCACCGTGGCTGCCTGGATCACCGATGCGAATGACGGCTGGCATCAGCCCCCCGGGTTGAGCTGCAACTGCGGGGCGCTGAGCTTGATGAACTCCTCGGCTTCGACCAGCAGGCGCTTCACGTGGATCGTTGCTTCCGGCAGGTCGTCGCCGCCGGCCTCCGCATCCACGCTGATCTCGGCGGTGCAGAGCCTGATGCGCTTTGCCTTAAACACCACCTGGGAATTGCTATCGCTGGCGTCGACCGTAAAGGTGTGGTTCTCGCGGTCGTACTCGACCACGGTGCCGTCGTCGTAGGTGCGGCGGTGAAGGCCCGCACGATCGCCGTTCGCGTTGCCATCGCTGAACAGGCCGGGGATGGCGACGCCATTGGTTAGCTCACCCGACGGGGCCAGGAGCATGACCACCTCGCCCACCTCCGGCGGATCCCACACGCGATCTTTGCCGGCGCGGGGGCTAAACCAGGGCAGCCAGTCGGTGAGGATCGCCCCATCCTGTAGGGAGACGCGGATCGCGGGGAAGCCGGCCGTCTCGCCGCTGTAGTCCGCTTCCGCCACGGTGCCGTAGCGAGCGACGTTGCTCAGCCGGCGCGCGTGATCAGTCGCTTCGCGGCCGCCGACACCGCTGGTGATCTGGTCATCCCGCTGGAGTTGAAACATGGGGCTGCCACATGGCGCGAGTGACGAGGGAGGGCTCAGCGGCGGGGCTGCCGTCGGGCAGCATCAGCAGCTGGGAGGCGTACAGGAAGATGCCCTGCCTGATGGGGTGGGAGCAAGGGTCGGTGATGGGCCGGCCGATGAAGGCCTCGGCCGCGGCGGTCGCACGCTCCAGGGCGAAGCGGGCCCGGTCAGCGTCGATGGTGGTGCCGATGAAGCCTTCCAGCGCCTCAAGGGAAAGGTCAAGGGGCGGCGGTGGGGGTGGGGGTGCCTTGCGGCGGCGGGTGGTGGCCATCAGGGTGTGGGATCCGGGGTGCCGTTGACGATGATTGTCGCGCCGCCGGTGGGGCAGACGGTGCCGATGCTGTCGGCAGGACAGCCGGGGGTGACCTGCCCACCAGGGTAGGCACCGGACTGCTCCAGGGAGCCGTCGCTGATGACGTAGGGGTTGCTGCAGGTCCGATAGGGGGTGTTGTACTCGACCGCGTAGCGAAGGGTGGTGGCGTTGGTGGTGAGGCTGCCGTCGACGTCTGGCGGCTCGGAGCTGGTGTCCATCAGCATGGCGTCGGCAGACTCGAAGCCTGGGATGATCCAGGCCTGGAGGGCTGCCTCCACCTGCTGGGCCATGGTGTCGAGATTCTCGTCCAGGTCGTCGTAGGACTGCGCGACGCAGATGACGGAGACGATGCAGCGGCGACGCTCAAAGCCATCGAAGCCGGAGGTGGAGCGGTCGACAATCTGCTCGGGCTCGCGGGTGTGAACGACGATCGCCGGCAGCTCGGGCTCTTCGATCGGCATGAGCCGGCCGGAGTAGACCTGCTGCCCCAGCGAGGGGATGGCCTCGCGGAGTTGCGTGACGAAGGCGGCGCGGAGTTGCGTGCGAGGGTGGGTCACAAAACGATCTTTTGCAGCGCCGATAGCGTGGTTTCCACCTCCGCCATTTCCTCATCAAGTGCCGTCACCCGCTTCACATCACCATCATTTGCCGCAACAGTGCGAAGCTGGCTGCAATGTGTCAGGCGGCGAGTTAGCAGGTCGATGAGCCCCTGGATTGTCATGGTTAGATCACCATTTGGCGAAGCATAATGGCCGAGCTGTTCAGGATCATGTAGACGTAAAGGATCTCAGTAGCCCCATCGAAGTAGGACACCGTAAAAGCTGTATCTCCTACGACAGCCGCGCCATTGGGATAGAGCATTGTCGTCCAGCCTTCGATTGCATTTCTCACAAAGTCGTATCGGAACCAGCGGCCAGTCCCGTCCTTCTGGAAGTACCAAAAGTCGCCGCGATACGCCCACTTGGTACCAGTGGTGAACGTTTCCGTGGCCGGTGTCGGGCCGATGGCGTTGACCCATGTATTGCTCGGGATGTCGTAGTAGTCCAGAGCGCTGCCCGCACCGCCACGGAAGCTGTACATCCGCCGGCCGTTGATGTTGGCCGATTCGCTTGTCCAGTCGCTCGTGCTGACCGAGTGAATCCACTCCAGCGACATGCCGGCACCGGGCGCGGCTGCGCGGGCCACCGCAGGCGACAGCGTTGTCCAGGCGTTGCTGACGATGCTGTAGCGGTACATCGTCACGGCGTTGTTGCCGGCGTAATACAGAAAGTCGTCGTTGCCCTCAATGCTGTAGGTCGAGGTGGTGTCGGGGTTGGTGTTCCACCCGCTCACAGTCAGCGTGTCTGCGGTGTTGCTGACGATAAGCCGAATCTGACCCGCGCCCGTCCCGCCGACAATTCGAACCTGGTAGTTGGCCCACTGGTTCACTGCCCACGTCTTACCCGTCTGCACCAGCGTGGTGTTGCTGCCGCTCGTGGCCGTGCCTGCGGCGAACTGCTTGTAGGCCGTATCAGACCACGAAGGCGTGGACATCAGCTTGCCGTCCGTGCCCAACGAGGCCGGCAAGCCGGTGATCGTGCCGCTCGTCCACTGGTTGGTGGCGAAGTCGTACTTGCGGAACGAGCCTGCGGCCAAGGTGCCGGCGCCGACGACGTACCACGACGGGGTCATCAGGCGGAACACGGTCGCGGTGGTAAACGCACTGCCCTGCGTGGGCAGGGTGATCGTGGACGCAAAATGCACGGCCTGCGACGTGGCCAGCGTGCCGGAGCCACCCGTGCAACCCGTGAAGCTAGTGGCGGTGATGCCGGTGTAGCTCACCAGCACTTGTGCGCCGCTGATCGTGATCAGGGCCTGGCCCGAGGTCGGGAAGCCGGTCGTGCTGGCGACATTGATGGTGCCGGTGGGCAACGCCACGCCGTTGGAGCCGGCCGCAATCGTCGTCGAGCCTGTCGACGTGGTGTTGCCCTGGATCTCCAGCGTGGCACCCGCATTGGGGCCGCTCATGACGTGCAGCGAGTAGCCGCGCAGGTCGCGGGCGAGCTGCTGATTTGTCACAATGCTGGATGTTGTGCCAGACAGCGCGGCCAGCCCCGCGAATGACACCACTTGGTTGGTCGCCAGCGTCCCCGCGCCACCGGAGCAGCCACCAAGCTGCGTGCCAGAGATAACCGACGTGTACGTGATTAGCTGGCGACCACGGTCTGCGGTATCGACAAAGAACGCCCCGGCCAGCGGGAAGCCGGTGGTGGACGCCACGTTGATGGTGGCCTGCGGGAGCGCAGCTCCGTTACTGCCCGCCGCGATAGTGGTGGAGGCGAGCGCGTTGCCCAGGCTGAACGCACCCGCGCACCCGCTGGTGCCCGCGCCAAACGAGCCCGCCAGTGCCGGGCTCGGAAGTTGCACAAATCCGTCTTCGCTTGGGTTGTAAAGCCATGCTGTAGTCGTGCTGGCAACGTAGAGTTGCTGCTGCCTGAAGTGCCTGCTGCTGGCGATAAAAGCACCCGTCGCCGTTGCAGATGGCGCTGGCGTTGTTTGCTCCCACCGCTTCAGGTCAAGGATCTTTCGGTTGGTGTTGGTGGTAGGCATTTTAGGTAACCGTGATGTTGCGACGTAGGTTGTCGGCCCTCATCATCATCAAGGCCGGGATGTGATCATTGGCTGCCAATCCACCAATCTGGGTTTGATTGACCGAAGGCGTGCCTGTGATATTCACCGAAGGCGTGCCTGCGATCGTCATCGAGTCCGACACCACCCGCAGGCGGGCCGAGCTGTCGAACGTCAGCAGCGCCAACATCCCAAGCCGATCGCGGATGGACTGCAGGGTGCTGTCCAGTCCTAGTGCCTCGAACGCATTGCGGAGAGCCATCAGGTTCCATCCTCAATCCACAGTGTAAGATCCCCGCCTGACGTGTCCCACCAGGCGTAGCGAGTGGCACCAGCTAACTCTAGTGCGGATGGCTGAGTGGCTTGGATGAACGCTGGATTTCCAATGCCGCCGCCGCCGCCGCCGCCACTGACAGCAGCAGTGGTCACAGCCGTGATGCGGCCCGCGGAGTCCACGGTCACCACTGGCACCAAGGAGGACGAGCCGTAGCTGCCCGCCGTGACACCGCTGCTCGGCAGCCTTGCCGCCTCCAGGGTGCCACTGCTGATGTTCGAGGCGTTGGTGGTGTCGGTAGTGACCGATGCCGGAAGCCCCAGGTTGGCCCTGGCCGTCGCGGCACTGGCCAGGTCGCTCAGGTTGTTGGCCTTCACCGCCAAGGCGGACAGATCCTGGTCCCCGGTGTTGGTGCCGCTGCTGGTGCCGCTGAAAGTGCCGGACTGCGTGGCCAAGCTGCCCAGCCCCAGCGTGGTGCGCGCAGCGGCAGCAGAGGCGGCGGTGGCCAGGGCCTGGCCCGTGGCGGTGAAGTTGGCAGCAATGTAGGCCGCGATGCTTTGGAACACCCGCAGCGGGTTGTACGCAACTCGCGTGGTGCTGATGCCAGCCTCTGCGGTGGCTTGCGCGACCGTGGCTGCGCTCCACTCGCGAGAGTCGCTGAGGCGGCTGTCGCTGGTTTGAACGTAGCCAGCGAGGGCCGCCGGTTGCACAGCCGTCGCGGCCAGGGCCCCCTGCGCTGTGGTGGCATAGGCCGCGTTCCCCTCGGCGGTCGTCAGGTACTGCGGGTGCGGGTCGGTCGCGGCCTGATGCGCCGACACCACCGCCGCTGGAGCAGTGGCTGCGGCGAAGTCGGTGGTAGCTGACTGCGCGGCCGATCCCAGCCCCAGGCTGGTGCGGGCGGTCGTTGCGTTCAGGCCCGTGCTGCTGCCGTCCCAGCGCAGCCGCTCGCTGTAGGCCGTGTCCCACTCGGTCTGCTTCGCGGTCGTCGGCAGGCTGTAGCCGGCGGCGAACGTCACCCCCAGCGAGGCGGTGCCGCTGCCGCTGACGCTGAAGCCCGTCGGCATGCTCAGCGACGGATACCCACCACCAGGGCCGGCCGTGGCGGTCAGGGCCCCGCCCACGATCGACAGGCCCGAGCCCAGCGTGAACACCTGCGGCGCACCCGAGCCGCTCTCGCGGCCCAGGATCCCCGCCGTCATCGTCAGGCCGCTGCTGCCGATCGCACCAGGCTGCACCGCCGTCGTGGCCAGCAGGCCCTGTCCAGCCGGTGCGTAGGCCGCATTGCCCTCCGCTGCGGTCAGGTAGCCGGGGTGCGGATCTGCAGCCGCCACGTGCGCAGCCACCGCCGCTGTCGCCGCGCCCGCAGTCTCCTTCACCGCGATCGCCGTTTCCAGCACATCGAGGTTGCCGTCATGGTCCGCCGCCGTCAGCGGTGAACCCTTGACCAGTCGCCGGATCAGATTCAGTGGCATCAGGCAAACACTCCAGCCTCGAAGACTCCGGCGTTGAACACTGCAGGTGCTGGCAGACGATGCAGCATCAGCAGCCAGCCGCCATGGCCATCAGGCTGCGGGTCGCGCACCTTGAACAGGCCGTCGCGCACCTCCACCTCATCGCCCTGCTTCGGCTCGACACCCAGCTCGCTGCCGTTGATCAGCAGGACTGGCTGCGTCGAACGCACCTGCACTCCAGTCTCAGGATCCAGCCCAACGTGGCTGGCCTGGTAGACGCCGCCAACCTGGTAGGCCGTGGAGCCTCGGCGGTAGGTGATAGGGGATCGCTCCCCCATCACCTTCACCACCGCCTTCAGGGCCAGGCTGGCGATGTCGGGCAGCATCAGACCACCATCTCGTTCAGGCGAACGCGGGCCAGGGCGTCAGCCGTGGCTTTGGCGGCCAGGAACACACCGACGTAGGTGTTGCTGGTGGCCACCGGCGTGATGCGCTTGTTGGTGTTGTCCCAGTAGGCCTTGGCACCCACCACAGCATCAGTGCCGGCGCCGGTGGCGGCGGTCAGGTCGTACACGCCTTCGGTGTGGATGTTGATGGAAGCACCAGAGGCGCCATCCACCACACACACGCCGAACAGGCTGGTGCCAACCAGCACGCCTTCACCAGACAGGCGGGCATACGGGAGAGTCACCTCCACGTAGCACCCCTCTTGCACAAAGTTCTTCATGGATCAGTCCTCAGAGATTGAATGAGAGGGGGCCGGATCAGGCGCCGGTGGAGCGGTAGAAGCCCTGGTGCTGGCCGATGGCGCAGCCGAAGTCGTGACGCAGATAGGTCACGATGCCGTCAGGATCACGCTTGATCTCAGATTCGATCGTCGGGCCGGCCTCGCCTTCGAGGTAGCCGTAGATCAGCTTCGTCACGCCGGGATAGTTGCCGGTGATGTAGAACTGCGCGGTGCTCGAAGCATCCAGGCGGGGCTCCACGATCTTCTGCAGGTAGCCCGAGAAGATGTTGACGCTGCTGGTCTGGTTGGGAGTGATGGTGGCGTTGAACTTGTCAAACGCGGTCTCCAGGGTGGTCGGCAGCAGGATGTACTGCGGCACCACGTACAGGGGGTTCTTGCCGGTGAAGTCCTTCTGGTTGCGCATCGCCTGACGCGCGGCCGAAATGGCGGTCTCACCGATCACACCGGTGCCGGTGTTGTTGTGGCTGGCGTGGAACAGGGCCAGGCCGTCGCTCATGCACTTGGCGTTGCCAGTGATGAGACCCCACATCTGGTTGGCCTCGAAGGTGGCGACACCACGGGCCAGCACCTGCACAGCGCGGGTGATGTAGCCCAGGTTGTCGTTGATGATCAGGCGGCGGCCGATCACCAGCTTCTTGCCGTACTCGGTAAGGCTCCAGCTGCCCTGTTGCTCCTGGATGGTGCCGGTCTTGTACTCGCCGCCTTCCTTGATCTCCTCAGGCAGCATCTGGCCGCCCACCTCGATCTCCTTCATCTCGCGGAAGTCAGGCAGGTTGCGCTGCTCCGCCAGGGGGCGCCAGGTCTGCTGCTCTTCGGCGTAAGCCGCCTTCAGGGTCACACGCTGGATGGAGGCCATCAGCAGCGGGAAGTCGCTGGTGCTGTGCATCGCGCGAACGGCGATCTCGCTCTTGTCCATCCCGCGGTGGCTGATGCCGGCCAGATCCAGCGACTCGCGGGCCATGTCGAGCAGCGTGCTGCCGCGATACTCGCGAGCAGCGTCGGTCATGTCGCCCAGGTTGGAGCGGAACTTCAGGTGCTCCAGCTTGGCGTCGAACCGCTTTTGGCCGTGGTCCTTGGTGACCTCAACGCGGGACTGCGCGGGGGTGCGCTGTTCGTCCTGGGCCTTGGCGTCGATCAGCTGCAGGCGGGCCTCGTCGAGGCTCACGCCATCAGCGATCAGCTGGTGGGCCAGCTCGTCGCCGACTTTCAGCTTGCGGGCGGCGTCGAGGATCCCGGCGGTGCGGCGGCGCTCTTCAGCGCGCACCTCATCGGCGTTCACCACCGGCGCAGCGGGTGCCACCGGAGCAGCGGCGCGGGTCACAGTCTCCTGGGTGGTGGGCTCGGGAGCCTGCACCCCATCAACGGGAAGGGTCATGGATCGTTCCTTTTCAGGTTGGGTTGCAGGCGGCTCTTCGGAGCGCACCTGGGCCCCGGCGTCGGCCGGGATCGGGACAAGCGAGAGCTCATAGGGCTCCCAGTCCACAGCGCGCTCAACCGGCACAGCGCCGGTCTCGTCGCGCTCCGTCTTGTGGACCTTGTAGCCCACAGACACGTTGCGGTAGATGCCGTCTTGCACATCCTGGAAGATGGGCTCCACGTCATCACGCCGGCTGAACTTCACCAGGGCGCGGCCTTGGTTGCCGTCCAGCCATGCTCGCTGCACCACACCGATCTGGCTGCGCAGCGAGAAGGAGTCGTGCGCATCGAGCAGCGGTGCGCCTTTGTTCAGGCGCTCCATCCGCACGGCGCCAGGCGCCATGCTCAGCTCCTCGATGTAGTCACCACGCGACCAGCTGGCGCGTCGCACCTGGGCGCCGGTCGACCAGACCAGCTCAACAGTTCGCTCTTCGACGTTGATCGTCTCCGGCGCGAACATCGCGCGGGTCTGTAGAAGACCGTCGCTCATGATGTGCACTCCTCCATCGTTGCGATTCTAGGGTCAGCCTGCTGACGGGGATCTTGGCGCTGCAGGCGCTGGCGGTTGCTCAGCTTCAACCGGCGGTTCACCGGTCGGCGGCAGCGTTGACCCCAGCGGCCGCACCTGCGTCAGGCCCGCTGCCGACACCTTCCGCGGGTCGGTATCGAGCACGATGCCGGCTGCATCCAGCAGCTGGTTCCACTCCTGGATCAGCCGCACCACTTCATCGGGTTCGTAGCCATCAGCGCGGATCGCTTCTTGCGGCGGCAGCAGGCCCGCACGCACGCGCGAGATCGTGCTGTTCGTCTCGCTCTGCGGATCGAAGAGTTCGCGCCGCGGTGGCGTCCAGTCAGCGGCGATGCCATCGGTCGCGATGCCGACTGCGTTCATCGCGTTGAACGCCCACTCCGCCACACGGTTGAACGCCAGCGGCGCCAGCACCTGCCAGGTGTCGCTCTGCAGCCGGCGCTGGAACCCGATCCACCCCATCCGGCCCTGCGTGAAGCTGCCGCCGCTGTAGTCGCCGGTGAGCTCCTCGTAGGTGATGCCGATGCCCGCTGCGATCTCCAGCAGGTAGGTCTTGATCACGCGGTCGATCTCGCCTGCAGCCGGCGGGTTGATCGCCCTGATGTCCTGGCCAGGGCCCAGGCGCACCACAGCGCCGGGCTCCAGTCGCTCGCCGATCGTGCTCTTCTGATCGCTCGTGCCATCCAGGTCGACCACGGCCGCCGACAGGCAGGCCGCGACCTTCTCCTTCATCAGCCGCGCATCGAGCAGATCGCCCAGATCTCTCAGCCGCACCATCACCGGGGCTAGGCAGCTCACGCCCCGCGTCATCCCAGGACGCTCTGGCGTGAACAGGTGGATGATCTCGTCGGCCGGCACCGTGTTGCTGGTGATCGCCGTTGCCTGCACCGCGCTCTCACCCGGGTGGTAGTTGTAAATCCAGAACCGATCGCGGCGGCCCTCGGCGTCGTAGACAATGCCGCGCTTCGTCCAGCCGGCGGTGTCGCTCATCGCCGGCGTGTCGTGCGTCTCGTCAATCCAGTCGCCCTCCATCACCTGCAGCTGCAGTGGGATCGTCAGGCCCAGGCGCTGCACAGCCTGGCGGCTTGGCGTGCGCATCCTGATCAGCACCTCGCCCGATTCCTTCCAGCAGCGCACCGCCTGCGCCATCAGGCCGTCGAAGTTCTGGATGCCGTGGTAGTCGCACTGGCGCGGGTCCGCCATCCACGCCCGCATGATCTCCGTCACCCGCTCGCCCTGGCGGCCGTTGCGCCGGCTTTGCTTCGCCTTGAAGCTCCACCCAGCGCCGATCAGGTTGGTCACCCACGACTCAACCGCCTTTTTCGCGTAGGGGTTGTTGCGCACCAGGTCGCGCGCGCGGTCGCGCATGATCCCGAACCCGCGCGCAGTCGCAGCATCGGCAGAGCTGCCCTGCGTCACCCAGTTGTCGGTGCGACGCCCTCGCGCGGCGCCGTCGTAGCGACGCATCTGCTCCAGCTGGAGGCGGGCCGCCTGACGCTTCAGCGCCGCCCTGGGGGCAATGGCGGCCAGCAGCTGCTCGAAAGGGTTCATTCGTAGTCCCGCACCACGGCCGGATAGTCGATCCGCACCGCCGGAGCGGTGGCCGCGGCCAGGCTGCTCGCGATCAGGTTGCGTGCCTTCATCAGGTCGCTCATCGACTGGTACTTCACCACCTTGTCGTCGTAGCGCACCTCCAGGTAGCCGCCGGCGATCGCTTCCTCGATGGCCGCCAGATGCGCCTGCGTGAATGTGCTCATCCGGGCCACCTCCTTCCGGTCATGCTACTCAGTCCCAGAACGAAGACCCCGACCGTGCCGGCGCGTCTTCCTCCTGCGCCGGCGCCGGCCGTCGCTCGTCGCGCTCGATCCCACCGTTGCGCTCCTTCTCCCATCGCTCATCACCCCAGCGATCAGCGCCAGTCAGCGCTGCAGCAGCGCGCGCGTAGACCCTGCAGTCCAGGGCCTCGTTGCGTGGCCGCGTCTTGATCCACTCGAAGCGGTTGTACCCTCGCCGGTCGATCGTGTTCGTCAGCCGCTCGGCGCACAGCTGCCGGAACCATTCCTCGCCGTGTTGCGGGAAGTGGCACCAGCCATGCGGCAGCCCGTCGCCGTCATCAGGCATCGGACGTCGCAGCCAGCCGTAGAGCTCGCTCTTCACGGTGCTCACGCCCACCGGCCAGACCTTGACGCCACCACGCAGGGCCTTGCCGTTGCGCAGCACCTCCACGCGGCCCGGCGTGCCGATGATCGCCGTCTGGCTCTCCTGGCCTTTCACCGCGATCACCCGGTTGCCGGCCTGGCCCCGCACCCACCGGTAGACCTCCTGGCTCCTAAAGCCAGAGTCGATCGCCGTCATCCGGATCGGCAGCCGCTGCCCATCGCCGCGGCCGAACTCACTGCGGATGAACTTCGACAGCTCGCGCCACACCGCCGGCTGCGCCGTGTCGCCGGCGAGCACCTGGTAGTCCAGGCTCCAGCTCTCCATCCCAGGGCCCCAGCCCACCACCTCCAACTCGAGGCGGTCCATCTGCACGTCCACGCCGCAGGTGATGAACACCACCCCGTCGGGCACCGTGCCCAGCTCGTAGAGCTCCCGCCGGTTGTAGAGCGCCTCCCAGTCCGGGGCCTCGCCGTCGTCGTTCCAGCACTCCGCCAGCACCGTGTTCCACCACGGCTTCAAGTCCGCCGGGTTGTCCTTTGCCTGCTCATAGCCGACCGCTGCTTCAGTCCAGCTGAACCAGCCCAGGGGTGAGTAGAGCGCCGAGCAGTGGTAGCCCTGAACCTCGCGCTCCGGGAACAGCGGATCCCACCATTCCTCGTCGAACACCTCCGGGTCGTACCACCAAGCCTTCGCGTCCTCGCTGATGCCCTCGCCGCACGCCTCGCAGATCAGCACCGGCGGCTGCCGCAGCGTGTTCGGCAGGCCCGGATCCTTCGGGTCGTACCGGATCCGGTCCCACTCGATCATCTGCCGATGCCCGCAGCGCGGACAGGGCAGCTTCAGCTGCTGCTGATTGCTCGTCTCCCACTTCGACCAGATCGGGCTGCGGCCCGCGATCGTTGGCGTGCTGGTCCATGCCTGCTTCTTCCGCACGCCGAACGTCCGCGTCCGCGCGCTCACGATCGCCAGCGGGCTCCCTTCCTCGTCCACGTCCGCCGGCCAGCGGTCGATCTCATCGCCACCCAGGAACCGGATCGGCATCGACGCCAGGCCGCTCGCTGCATTGGCCCCGCCCAGGATCAGGAAGCCGCCGGTGAACTCCTTCATCAGCTGCGTGTTGCCCGAGTCGCGCTCGCGCGGCGCCTTCACCTTCTCGCCCAGGCTTGGCGTCGCCTCGATCATCGGCGCGATTCGCATCTTGCTGTAGCGCTTCGCCATGTCGATCGTCGGCTGCACGAACAGCGCCGGCCCCGGCTGGATGTCCATCACGTAGCCCATCCAGTTGTTGAGCATCTCGCTCTTCCCCATCTGCGCGCCGAACACCAGCACCACCTCCTGCACCGTGCTCGTCGCCGACAAGTCGTTCATCGGCTTGCGGAGATACGGCGTCCTGGATGTCTTCCACTCCCCGTGTTCGCTGCTCGCCTTCTGGCTCAACACCCGCCGCTGATCCGCCCACTCGCTCACCGTCAGCAGCGGGTCCGGGCGCATGCTGCGCCAGAACGCCAGCAGCGCATCATCAACGGACGCCAGCGGCACGCACCAACTCCTCCAACGCCCTTACATGATGCCGGTCGATCACCTGCAGCACCGCTGCACGCTGCTCCTGGCTCAGGCCGCCGACCGCCGTCGCGATCTCGCCCACCATCTGCTGGCTCGTGCGCATCACCGCATCACGCACCTGCATCCCGGCTGCCGCGAACCCACGCTCTGTCGCCGCCTTGTCCAGCAGCTTGCCGCTCCGCTCCTCGTAGTCGAGCTTGAGCAGCATCGCCTTGTAGCCTTCGGCTGCGGCCTTGGCGCTGGCGTAGGTTCCCGCACCGCCCCGGTTGCCAGGCGGCGCCACAGGCTCAAGGTCAGGCACGTCCTCGCCGCGCGCGCGCGCCTTCCCGGCGTTGATCTGCGCCGCGGTGCGTTGAAACTGCGGCTCCGTGTTGCGGCTCCACTCCAGCTCCGCAATCTCAGGGTCGATCACCCACGCAGGCCGGCCCGTCTGGCCCTTCGGCTTCGTCTTCTCCAGTTGCGCGCTGCGCGACAGTCGCCCGGCCTTGATCGCCTTCCGCACTGCCTGCGGGCTCACGCCCATCCTGGCGGCAAACTCGGCAACGCTGATCAGCACAACGCGACGTAGAACCCGGCCTCAACCAGCTTGACGCCCAGCCCAGGCGGCACGGGCTGCACCAGCTCGAGTGGTGTGTCCAACCCGGTCATCCCACGCACCAGCGCCACCAGCTGGTCGATCAGCAGCACTGCATGGCCGCGGCCTTCCAGCATTTCATCCACCGGCACCTCAGGGCCGACAGCGCCGAACTCGATCCGCATCGGCCAGCCGCGCACGTGCCCATCCGGGCCCCACTGGCAGCCATAGCGGATGCTCGCAACCTCAATCATCGAAGCCCGGCACAAACGGCCGCCGAGATGCAGGAGCATCCTGCCAGGGCATCAGCACCGTGGTGCCCGGCGTCGCCTTGCACACCGCCATCAGGTTCTGTCCTGGCGTCGCGTCGATCCACGCCAACACCATCGCGTCACCCCACAGCAGCCGCGGCTGTGACACCGACACGCCATGGAGCTGCAGCATCCCGCTGCCAGGCCGGCGCATCAGCTCGATCCCCAGCCGCTCGCTCAGCGCCCACGCCAGCAGCTGCCCGCCGCGATCCACGCCATGCACGCCCAGGCGGTCGCGTGGGCATTGCGCCGCAATCACATCAACCGCTGCGTCGAAGCCGGCCCAGGTGAGCTGCAGGATCATCCCTTGCCCGGCTTCCAGGATGCACTGAAGCTACCGCCTCCCGCCTGCGCAGGCATCTCAGACCGGTTCAGCAGCCTGATCACTTCCTCGGCTTCCATCCCCAGCCGCTTCCGGATCTCGCGCTGTGGCACGCCGTCATCCACGCCCCACAGCCGGCAGTCCGGCAGATCCCGCAGCAGCCCGTGCCCCAGCTCAATCAGCTCCAGCGCCTTGCTCATCCATCCACTCCCTGCAAAGCGCCGCCAGGGCCTCGGGCATTCCCTCCAGCCCCCATCGCTCCTTCGCCATCCGCACCGCGGCCAGCACCACCTCCCGATCGTCCCATCGCAGGTTGACCGAGAACACGTGCCGCTCATCCACCTCGCCGCTCTCAGCCTCGGCGGTCGTCCCGTCGTCCTCTGGCTCCGGCGCGGCCGCACCCGGCATCCCGTGCTCAGGCTCCACTCGCTCCGTTCCCGCGCGCGGTGTCGCCATCACCTCCAGCGCCTCGAGCTCCAGCCCATCATGCAGTCGCGCCAGGTCGTCCTCGTCGAACCCCAGCACCCTTGGGTCCAGGTCGATCGCGGCCAGCTCCTTCGCCAGCAGCTCATGGTCCCAGCTGGCATCCTCCGCCAGCCGGTTGTCCGCCAGCAGGTACGCTCGCCGCTGCTCTGCATCCAGGTGGTCGAGCACCACCACCGGCGCCTCGGCCAGCCCCAGCAGCTGCGCAGCCTGCAGCCGCCCATGGCCCGCCAGGATCCCGTCCTCGCTGTCCACCAGGATCGGCGCCGTGAAGCCGAACTCGCGGATGCTCCGCGCGATCTTTTCCACTTGCCGCTCGCTGTGGACCCGCGCGTTGTTGGCATAGGGCCGCAGCCGCTCCAGCGGCCACATCTCCAGCCGCTTCGCCATCGCAGGAATGCTCTCGCTCATGCCGCACATCAGGCCATCACAGCCCATCGTTGCGCAACCAGCCGTCCCCCTACCGCCAGATCATTCCTGATCAATTTCTGGCGCGAACCCCCTCTATTCTCCCCAAACTCATTCGCAATAGATCTGGGCTTGTTGAGAAACCCAGTCAGGGACAGGGTTCTGCAACCCCCTCAAAACGCTGGCTCTAGCGAAAAATCGGGGCACGGTGGTGCGCGGATGGTTCGAGCCAGGAGGACCCAAAGGCCTGGGGGTGGGGGGGGGTGGTAGCGCAACCAGGTTGCGCATCAGCGCGCGCTGGCCCCGTAGCCCCTGGCGGCAGCCCCCAGGGCGCGGAGGATGCCCGTCTCTAATCGCTCCTCGATGCGATTCTCCACAGCAGCCTGGATGCGGTCCTTGTGCTTGCCGCCTAGGTACATGGAGGCGACCGAGAGACCGAAGACGAATTGCATGCCCTTGCGTGGGCTGTTGCGGGTGCGGTCGTAGCTGTAGCGGCGTGCTGTGGTGGGCTTGAAGGCGAGCTTGCCTCTGGATCGCTGGGAGCGGTTGTACTGCAGGAAGCCCGATTTGATGAGGGTCTTCTGGCCTCGGTAGAAGGTGAGGTTTAAGCCGGCCTTGGCCTGTCGGGGCTTGAAGTGCTGTGCGGAGACAGGTTGAGCGTTGGCCCAGATCTGAGCCGTTGCACCGTTGACCTGCACGAAGAGGTCTTCCTTAATGCGGGCGGAGGAAACGACGACGCCAGCGCGGCGCATCTCGGCAACCATGACGACTTTGCCGGAGCGAGCGGCGTAGCGCACGCCGGCTTCGATGGCTTTGGGAACGTCGTGGCTGGAAATGCGGGCCAATGCCTGAGCCAGCTGGGTGTCGCCGATGAGGCGCGCTGACAGGTTGACGCTGATGTCTGCCATGGGTGCCTCCTGTGGGTCCAGTCTGCCAACCTTCTGGGCTTTCCAACTTTCCAACTTTCCAACCTGACCAACCTTCCAACCATTTCCCTTACGCGGGTCCACAAGCCCCCCTTTACCCCCTATTTCCCCCTTCTATATCTACTATCCCATTTAGGTTAGAAGGTTAGAAAGGATAGAAGACGCCTTGGAGGGCAAGGGGTTTGGCCTTGCTAACCTCGGTTAGCGAGGTTGGAAGAACACCCACTTGAGGCGACCTTCAACGGTGGCCCTTCGCTTGGCCCATCCAACCTCACGCATGATGTTTCCAACCTGCATTTGGTCGGCACGTGTCTGCTGACCGATGGGTTTCAGGACGGCTTCGGTCAACAGGAGCTCCGAAGTTATGACCCGGTGAAAGTTGGCTGGAGAGCGCAGCCAAGCCTCGATGGGCTCGCGCCAGGGGTTGGAGACCTGGTAGGCCTCGTTCTCTCGGTTGACCTGCATGGAGAGATCGAGGGGGAGGTAGTTGGGCTCCCCGGCGCGGTGTGCATGTACGGCAGCGGACCAGATGGCGTCGCGCTCGGCGGCGAGGGTGCCGGTGTCGATCGGCTCGGCCTCATGGCGAGTGGTGGGGATCACCCAGAAGCGCCGGTTGCCGGTGTCATCGACCAGGAAGCCCTCGGTGCGGTTGGTCGAGCCGACGATGATCCCGCGACGTGGTGTGTGCTCCACAGCCTTGCCGTAGGGGGCCCTAAAGAGGTCGGACTGGGTGGTTAGGAAGGACTTGATCTGGCCGGCGTGCTTCCTGCTGGTCACGTGATCGAGCTCAGCCCATTCCATGATCCAGGAGCGGTGGAGCTTGAGGAGGTCGTCCTTGCTGCTGAGATCGCCGAGGGAGTCGGAAAAAAATGGCCCGCCAAGGACGGACCAAAACGAGGATTTGCGGGCGCCCTGATCGCCGCTGAGGATGCAGGTGGTGTCGTGCTTGGTGCCAGGCTCGAAAGCGCGGCGGACTGCACCGATGAGGGTGCAGCGGAGCATGTGGTCGTAAAGGGTGGGCTGTCCGTGGGCGGCATCTCCAGGGCGGAGATAGGCGGTGGCGAGGCCGTCGATGTAAGCCGGTTGAACAGTGGCGGCGACGTGCTCCAGGTAGAGGGTCACCGGATCGTATGGGTGCTCACGAGCCACCTGCACAAGGGCATCGACGGCGAGCTCTTTGGAGACCTTGAAGCCCTGATCGGCGAGCGAGAGGTAGAAGCGCTCGGCCCCTTCGAGGGGAGCGCCATCAACCTCGACCTGTTGGTGGAAGACGTTCCAACGGATGCGCTGCCCGTCCTGAGATTGGTGGCGCAGCATGAAGAGGAGCTCAGCCGCTTCGAGCTTCTGGGGCTTTGCGAGGGATGGGGCGTAGGCCTGCTGGGTGCTCTGCTGGGGCGAACTATCTGGCGGTTCTGAATGGTTGGCTTGGCTGGCCTGCTGCTGGGCCGTGAGGGGCGGCGGCAGAACAGGCCGCTGCGTACGGGTGTGGTAGCGGAGCCGATCGTTGAGCTTGCCCTCAGGCGTGGAGGGCCTGGGGCTGCGGGCCTCGGCACCATCAAACCGATGCCAGGCCTTGCGCTCATCAAAGTCGCGGGCCTTGACCCGGGCGGCCTGGATGTGAAGGGCGAAGGCCTGCGAGGCGGTGAGATCGGGGGTGTGGCCCTGGGCGCGAATCCAGGCCTCGGTGCCGCGTAGATCAAGGGCAAGGGCCAACTGGTCATCGTTCCAGGAGCCTGGGGTGCCGCCGGAGTCAATCAGGTCGCGTGAGGTGCGGCTGATGAAGTCGAGAAGCGGCAGCGGACCATCAACTGGTGGTGGTGATGCGGGCCGGTTGTCGGAGGTGATGAGCGGCAACTGCTCGGGTTCGGGCTCTGGCTGATCCAGGAGGAGCTCGATAAGCGCAGTTGGCGCATCGGCCAGGGCCTGCTCTGTGGGGCCGCGGCCATTAAGCCATCGATAGCCAGTGGTCTCGGGATGGGCACCGATCACGACCGAGTAATGGCCTGCCCAGCGGAAATCAATCTGCTCAGCCTTGCCGTCAACACCGATCACCTTTGTGGGCTTGCCCGTGGCAGGGTCAGGGTTTCCGGTGTGCCAAAAGCGGCGACCGCGCAGCGCTGGCCAAAACTCCTGCGGAACGCGATAAATAATCTGAAAGCGGCCATCGCGGCCGGAAGTCATTGCGAGCGACTTGGGAAGATCCCGCAATGGAATCCCCAGTCGCTCCAGTTGAGTGGTTGCCGTGATGCCGTCGTGATCGACGAACAGAAGCCCAGAGATTGGGCCAGCAATAACACCTACAGCGACAGCGCGGCCGGCGCGGATCTCCACGGCCACCTCCTCTTTAGTGAGAGGGTTGGTTTGCCAGGCCTTGTGGTAGGCGCGCTTGTTACCGTCGACGGCCACCAGGGGCCAGCCATCAGGCAAGGCCTGGAGCTGCTGAAGGAGCTGTTGGGTCACGGGGCTTCCCGAATGGCGTCGGCGGCCCGCTGTAGGGCGAGATCGAACCCAAGCCTGGAGTTGCGAGAAAAGCGGCTATCAAGGGGCGACTGCTCCAGCAGCTGCTGGATGATGCGCAGGTTGCGCTCGCGCTCGTGATGCACGCCAGCATCCCAGGCGAGCGAGTCGGGAATGGCAAGGATGTCGCGGTCACTCAAGGTTGGACCTCCCTATCGCGAGGATCCACCCACCGCAGGCCAATTCGAGCAAACAGTTCTGACTCTGTGCGACATGGCACAACAAATCCAAGGGCGTAGATGCCCCCAGTGTTGTCAACACGGCGCAAAAGGCCGCCTTTGGAGCGGTAACCGGCCCGGACCCAAGCCGGGGCTAGCACGGTGCGGCACCATTCCGATGACCCAGTTCGGATCGCCCGCTGCAGGCCGTAGCCGTCAGGGTGGACCATGAACAGATCGAGCGGGATGCCTTCGGGCAACATGCGCTTTGTGTATTTGCAGGGCAGCTCGCCAAGCACCTTGGGCCACTGGTTCACGACCGTTGCCAGGCCGCTGGCGAACAGGGGCGAAGCGTCGTAGGCCTTGGGCACGCAGACGATCTCGATGTCGCCAATGGTTGGTCGTTCGCGGCGAATGCTGCCAGCGAAGCTGATCACCTCGCAATGCGGCTCCAGCTGAAGCAGCACGCCGACGGCAATCTCCTGTGCTTGTGCCAATGGAAGGCGGTTGGTTGCGCTGCTCATGCCTCAGGCTCCAGCTCTGGGGAGGCAGGGAACGGGAAGCCGGCCACCAAGGCCTCGGCGGTAAGGCCCTGTTTTTGGGCAGCGCGGACGATCCGGTTGGTAAGGATGCGGCAGTGCCTGACGGTGGCTTCAGCAGCTAACCAGCTCCAGTTCCTAAACCTGACCTGCTGCTCGGCCCAGATCTCAGGCTTAAGGGCCCAGTTGAAGGCCTGCTCGTTGGAGTGGGGAGAGCAGTGGTTGGCGTCGCGGAAAAGGCGACGAAGGCGGACCATGGCGGTCTCGGGGGCGATGGTCATGGTGGGATGCGGAGTGCCCACCGACGCTACGAGCGGCAGCCGCTGGATGCCTGCTGATTGCAACAGTGCTTTACAAAGCAGGCGGCAGGTGTGGAGGAAAAAGGATTGCCTGGGCCTCGTCAAGGTTGTGGGCAAAGCCAGCCAAGCCGCCTGCGTTGAGCACGTTATCGGTGAAGGTGATCTGCTCTGGCCTTGGCTTTGCCATGTCCTTAGCGTCGATGGCAGCAAAGATCGCGATGCGACGGCCAACCATGTCGGGTGTAATCGTGACGGTTCTCCAGCCGATCCAGTCGAGAGATCCACGAAAGGGTTTGCCGCCCATCGAGCCAAGGCCGTAGGCCACGGGGCGGCCGGTGCGATCGGGCAGCATGCCGACGTTGTTGCGGAGCAGGCGGCAGTCGCCGTGGCCGAACGCGAGGCCGATGTCTGCGGAAACCTTGCCCTCATCGGAACGCCGCCTGGCCATGTCGTTGTCCTCGGGCTTGGAGCATGTGCGCGACCCATCCTGCCTTGTAGCCGCGCTCTTTGGCGATCGCTTCAAGCTCCTCGCGAGTGCGGGCCTGGGCGACCTCGCGGCGCTCCTGTCGGCGCATTTCGGCGCCGGTAAGCTCGCGTAGGTCACCTTCGATCACCTTCAGCTCACGGCGGGCCTGCTCAAGGACGTGGCCGCACTCAGGGCATGGGTTGGCGGCTGAAGGTATGGCGGCAAAACAGGCCATGCAGATGCGGATGGGGATGGCCTGGCTGGGCTTTTTGCCTTTGCCCTTGGGCCGGCCCCCCAGACTCCATTCGCGGGGATCGGTGGGAAGGCCGTGGCGGAGGGTGTTGCCCACGTGGTCGTTGATTACCGCGTGAGGCTTGCCGGGGCATGGGCGGAGCACGCGGCCGACTTGCTGAAGGTGCAGGCCCAGTGAGTCGGTGGGCCGTAGCAGGATCGCGCCGGTGACCGATGGGATGTCGGTGCCCTCGCTGATGATGTCGCAGGAGGTGAGCACTTTCAGTTGGCCGGTGCCGAGGTCGTTAATGGTGCGGCGGCGGATGCCGCGATCCATGGTGCCGTCGAGGGTGGCGGCGGCGATTCCTTGATCGTTGAAGGCCTGGGCCAGGGTTTCGGCGTGAGCAACGGAACAGCAGAAGGCGATGGCGGTGCCGTTGTGTTTGTCCTCGATGGTGCGCCGATAGTGAGTGACGGCATCGCCCATGGCCTGGCCTTGGCGAAGGATGGTGTCGGAGTCGGTGCGGCCCTTTTTAGTGTCAAACCGCTTCACCGCGGACAGATCGATGCCAGGCGGGGCGAAAATCCGAGCATTGACCAGGAAACCCTCGTCGGTGAGCCAGCCGGCGTCGGGGCCCTCGATCATCACGTCGAACTGATCACCGAGGCCGCGGCCATCGAGCCGCTCGGGGGTGGCGGTGACGCCAAGGATGTGGGCCCGGGGCATGGCAGCCAGCACCTTCGACCAGGTGCCTGCGACGGCATGGTGTGCCTCGTCGACGATCACCAGCTGGAAGAACTCGGCCGGGATCGTGTGGAGCCGCCGCGCCAGGGTCTGGACGCTGGCCACCTGGACGGTGTGGCGGAGGTCCTGGCGGTAGCCGGAGGCGATGACGCCGTGCTGGCAGCCGATGGCGTGCAGGGAGCGCGAGGACTGATCCACCAGCTCCTGTCGGTGAACCAGGATGCAGACCCGATTGCCGCGGCTCGCCGCCTGCTCGGCGATGTAGACGAAGGTGTAGGTCTTGCCGCCGCCGGTAGGTAACACATAGAGAACGCGGCGGTGGCCGGCCATGTAGGCACCGCGAATCTCGGTGACGCCGGTGGCCTGGAATGGACGGAGAGAGACCATTGGTGAGGGCGCAGGCTATGGGGTTGACAGTTTGGTGAGAGTGCCCGATCCTCCCGCGAAATCAAGACCTTACGCAAGTATGTAACGGTATATGACGGGATAAAGCGGTATGCGCCGGGAAGTCTGTATGGTCATGAACGACCCCCGCAATTCACAGGTGATGAGGGATTTGATCGACGCCATCAGGGCAACCTGGTGGACCTTCTGCGACATCCGGGAGGCAAGGCTGGCGGAACGCCAGCGGCAGAACAAACAATTTGCCCGTGCGGCCCGGCAACTGGCCCAGCTGCGGGCGATGACCGATGAAGAGCTTCAGGCCGTTTGCTATCCCGAGCTGCGCCGCCGCGGCCTGCCGGTGCCTTGGGAAGCCAGCTGATGAAGACTCTTGGAATTGCCTTTGTGGTCAACATGGGCAGCGTGGCCGCCGTTGTCTGCGCAACTTTGCTGGCGCTTCATGGCATCGCCGGCTGGGGTTGGTTCCTGTTTATGGCATTGCTTCTATCAAAGAGCTGGACATCTTCGGGTGACAAGGAGTATGCCGGCGATGCCTAAGCTGATCCACCACCCCGGCCTCAGCAACGAGGCCTACCACAGCCTCAAGGCTGTCTCGCCCAGCCAGATCAAGGTGCTGGGCCGCAGCCCCTTGCATTACTACGACACCTTCCTGGCAGAGGACCGGGAGAAACGCGAGTCGACCCCGGCAATGCTGCTGGGCACCGCCTTGCACACTGCTGTTCTGGAGCCCCAGCTGTGGGACAGCACCATCGCGGTGCCGCCGCATAGCTTCGACCGCCGCACGAAGGTGGGCAAAGAGCTGGCGGCTGAGTTCGAGCGCGAGAGCGCGGGCAAGATTGTGCTCTCCCCGGATGACGCGGACCAGGTGCGCCGTATGGCCGATGCCGTGCGCAAGCACCCCGCCGCTGCCTTCCTGCTGGAGCTCCCCGGGCGGCGGGAGGCCAGCTACACGTGGACCGATTCGACTACGGGGCTGGAGTGCAAGACCAGACCGGACTGGCACAGCGAAGACCGGCGAATCGTGGTGGATGTCAAGACCACCAAGGACGCCAGCCGTGCTGAGTTCTCCCGCAGCATCGCCAACTACGACTATCACGTGCAGGCGGGCTGGAACCTGTGGGCCCTAGGCGCTGAACAGTTCTTGACGATCGCGGTCGAGAGCCAGCGGCCCTATGCCGTTGCGGTCTACCCGGCAAGCGACGCTCTGATCACTGCCGGCCAACGGCGGATCGGGGCGGCGATGGAGCTTCTGGCCGACTGCTGGAAGTCGGGCCGCTGGCCTGGCTATGGCGACTTGCTGCAGGAGCCGATCGACCTCCCCGGCTGGTGCCGGGACTGACCACTAACCCACCTACTGAGAACCGCTTGCATTAAGCCCATGACCGATTCCCAGTTACAGCTCCCGGCCCAGGTCTCCAACCTAAGAGCAGACCTTTCCCGGATGAACCGGGAGTTCGAGGCCGCATTGCCTCAGCAAATCCCGGTCGATCGGTTCGTTCGCACCATCGTCACGGCGGTGCAGATGCAACCGGAGCTGCTTGAGGCCGACCGCCGCACGCTGATCAGCAGCTGCATGAAGGCTGCCCAGGACGGACTGCTGCTCGACGGCCGTGAGGCTGGCCTGAGCGTTTACAACGACCGGAAGAACGGCGGCCAGACGGTCGCCTACCTGCCGATGGTGGGCGGCATCATGAAGAAGATCCGCCAGAGCGGGGAGATCAGCAGCATCCGCGCGCACGTCGTCTACGAAGGCGATGTGTTCGAGTACGAGCTTGGCGACGAAGAGCGCATCTTGCACAAGCCAAGCCTATCTGCCCAAGGCGGCAAGCCATTGGCGGCCTACGCCATCGCCCGCTTCAAAGATGGGGACATCCAGCGCGAGGTGATGAGCGTGGCGCAAATTGAGAAGATCCGCGCGAAAGCCACGGGCATTGGCAAGGCTTGTTGGTCCAGCGACTGGGGAGAGATGGCGAAAAAGACCGTTATCCGCCGGCTGTCGAAGCGTCTGCCAAGCAGCAACGATCTGGATCGGGTGTTGGATAGCGACAACGTGAACTATGAGCCGATTGTCCCGGCTCAGGTGACTGACCAATCAGTTGGGCAGACCGAGTCGGTTTCCGTTGCCGCCCTGAACCGCCAGATCGCGGCAGGCCAGCAGGCTATGGCCTTAGGGCATGGCGAAGCCGTTGCAGTGTCACTGACGGAGTCTGGCGAAGAAGTAACGGTCGAACCTGTGGCGGTGCTGCAGGATGAGAACCAATCTGCAGTTAAAAAAGATCCCTTCTAAGAGGTGTGCCTATGGGAGAGAAAGCGTTTCTGACGAGTAAGGAGTTGTCCGATCGGTGGCGGCTCAGTGACCAGACGTTGGCCAACTGGCGTTATGCGGGCAAAGGCCCGCGATTCATCCGGGTTGGCAGCCGGGTTCTCTACCCCGTTGAGGGGATCAACGCTTTCGAGAAGTCGAGCAATTTCGGCAACGCGGAAGATCAACAACCACAAGCGACATGAACGACCCAATCTCAATTCTTGCCCGTGCAAGCCTGCATCAGTTCATCGGCCGCCTTGGGAGGGATCCTGAGGTTCGTTACTTCGAGGGCGGCAAGTGTGTCGCCAACGTCAACATCGGCATTAACTGGCTGTCTGATAAGGACCAGATGGACTGGATCAAACTGGAGGTCTGGGGCGATTCTGGCCAGGCCTTTGCTGATGCCGCCCGCAAGGGCTACCAGGTGCAGGTGTTGGGGCGAGTGAAGACCGACCGCTGGACGGATCGAGGCACTGGCGAGGAGAAGATGAAGTTGTGCTGCAGGGTAGAGAGCTGGAAGGTGCTGTCGACGCCCCAGGGCGGCCAGGCGGCACCGGCACCGGCGGCAGCTCCAGCGCAGCAGCCAGCAGCAGCGCCTGCGGTGGCGGCCCCGGCCCCAGCGCCTGCTCCTGCGGCCCCAGCCGCACCGGCGTGGCAGTCGTCGGACCCGCCGTTTTAATCGAGGCCGGGTGATGGGCCAAGGCCCGCTCCACTGGGGCGGGCCTTTCTTTGTGAAGATGTGTAACAGACGCTAGGCGGGGCAGGGTTGGGGCGCGGATGATGGCATCACGGGGAACCACCCCACCGCGTTCTATCTGCCGGCCTCCCTCTCTTTCACCGGTAAGGAACTGCTCTGACCCTCGGGGCATGGCCCGGTGAGTTGCCGGACTACCTGCGCTCCCTGGTGATGCCATCCACTGCTCGGGTTAAGCGGTGGAACACATGGCCTCTCGCCTGTATCGGGACCCGTCGAGGTCTGCCGTTGATTCCAGGGTCTTCATGCCCCAAGAGAGAGCGGCAGCAAGCGCAGCGCCTGTTAGACCCCGAACCCTTTCATCACCATCCGTGGCCTTCTCGATCACCTACCACCGCCCGACCCGTGCGAATACCATCCTCCCCAGCATCTTCCAGTCCGGCGACACCCGGCACATCGAATGGATCACTCCCGATAGCTGGAGCGCCCACAAAGCCAAGCAAGACTTCGAGGCCCGGCACCCCGGCGCCGTGGTCCTTCGTTGTGACGCCATCCCGTGCGAGGTGCTCGCTTGAGCCGTCACTTCCCACGGTTCCTAATCGCCGCACTGCTAGTGCTGCTGATCGCGCAGAGGAGGTGCTCCAGGCCGAGCGCCGCCGCCGCAGTGAAGCCTCCGATCGCCGAGTAGGACCCACAATCCTGGTCATCCTGCTATTGCTGGGGGCCGTCATCCTTGGTCAAGCACTAGCCCTGCGGGACGCACATCAGCAGCTGCTGCACGAACGCCACGTAGCACCGAGGGCCCGATGAGCGAAGCGAATGGCATAGCGCCCTGCTGCGCTAACTGCCGGTTCTACGTCGTGCAAGACGATGGGCATGGCACCTGCAAACGCTACGCCCCTAGGCCAGCGCAAGAAGAAGCCTGGGCTGAGTGGCCGTGGGTGCTGCCTCACGACTGGTGCGGCGAATGGGCCCAGCCGCTCAGCGCTGACGAGCTGTTTGCCGAGTTCCTGGCACGCAATGCAGGCGCAATCGCAATGCCCCTGCTTGACGGGATCCCAGTGCTACCCACCGACGACCAACCAGCAAAGCCTGCCGACCCGTCAGTGCTCACCTACGACGAACCCTTTGAGGATCCCCTTAAATGACCTATCAGATCAGTTGGTACATCAAGCGCACGCCTGGCCCCGGCCGCCGCGCACTCGTCGGCACAGAGCGCTTTGAACTGTTCACCGAAGCGTCAACGCGCACCGAAGCGCTGTTGGCCGAAGGAATGGAGGTGCGAATCCTGCCCTTGGAGGTGAAGGGATGAGCAACTCACTGTCGCCTGAAGACCTTGCCTGGCTGCGCCAGTGCAATAGGCTGGTGCGCTGCTATGCGCAGGCGGTCGAAGATGCCCTTAAAGTTGGCCACGGCATTAATGGCGCGGCTGCCGCTGGCCGTCGCGCCATTCACGACCTAGGCCGCCAGTACGGCGCCGCCCAGTCACCAGACGCACTGCCAGCCGTGCCCGTGGCCTGGGGCAATTTCCGGGAAGACGGTACTTGTGTTGGTCTTACCGATCGCTTTGAAGACACAACTCGATGGCTAAACCCCCGGCCACTGTTCCTATCTTTTCGGCTCCCAGTCGCTCAGCCCGCCACGCCTGCCGGGGGGTTGGGGGAGCGGGTGGCGGAATTGCGGGAAATTTTTGAGCAGCTTATTAGGTGTTCTCGCTCTTATGACGGTTATTCAACTATGACGCCAGTAGAGCTTGCAGACAGGCTGATTGATGCCGTGCTGAAACTGGAGGCCGACCGATGAGCAACGACATTCGCGCCGCCCTGGAGCGGCTGGTTGAGCTAGACAAATCCAACATCACAATGCGCTCCAAGCCAGCCGCGCAGGCATGGCAATTGGCCATCGCCGCTGCTACCACCGCCCTGGCCCAGCCGGAGCGGGAGGGGCTGAGAGAGTTGCAGTGCCCAGCGTCAGTGGCACGGGGCTGCCACGAAGCAGCCGCCGAGGCCGAAAGCGGCAGTCCGCTCCAGCAGTTGTTGGTGGCGGCTGGTGACCTACTGGCTCAGCCGGAGGTGGAGGGGCCGGACCATGTAAACTTGATCGCCTTCGCCTACGGACGGGAGCCTTGGGCAACTTGGCTGAAGGCTGGCGGCTGCCTGGAATCAGCTCATTGTGAGCTGATCGATTTGCTGACTGCCGTCCTCGCCCGCTGGGGCCGCCCCACCGCCCCGCCTGCGCAGGGGCCCGCGCCCGACTCACCTGCCGAGGCCCTTGCCGCCCGCCCCCTGTTGCAGGAGGTGGCCCGGCTGGATAACTCGGTAGGAATAACCGTTGCCGAGGTGCGCCAGCAGTTAGCGGCGCACCTCGGCAACTGGCTGCGCGAGAACCCGCCAGGCCAGCCGGTAGCGATTGAGCCCCGAGGCTGCCCGACGCCAGGAGCCTGCTCCTGTGTCGTTCCAGTCGCCCCGCCTGCGCCGGAGGTGGGGGAGGTGGGGGAGTTGGTGGCTGGCCTGAGCGAGATTGCCCAGATCCTGCGTACCCTTCAGTGGCACCACCGCTGGGTCGCGAAGCTCACCCGCGCCGCCGCCCTGCTCCAGCAGCTAACCGCGCCCGCCCCGGCGGTGGTGCCGGTGGCGGTGAGTGAGCGGCTGCCGGACTCGCGCCCCGAGTCAGAGGGAGGGGATTGCGATGCGGAGGGGAGGTGTTGGGTCCTCATGCCACGGTCGGCCACACCAGACCCGAAATGGACTTTGCTCTGGAGGGGCCACCTGGAGTCTTACCACAGCCACTGGCTCCCCGCCAGCGCCATCCCAGCACCAAGTAATTATATCCGCGACCAAAAAAGCCGCCCACTGCCAATGACTAACCCGCCCCCACTTTCCCCCGCCGCGCAGGCGGTGAAAGACGCGATTGGCGAGGCCGATGCGTTTTGGGATGAAGAGGTTGCGGCCGCTGTACTCCGCGCCGCCACGGACCACGGCGAGTACATGGTTGATCCCGCTGACGGGAAGATCGCAGTCGTCCGGGTTTCGGATCTGCAGTCATGGGCCGCCGAGCTGGAGGGCACCAATGCTTGAATGCCTTCCCGACTTCCCCTGCTACGTCCGCCAGCGCGGCGATGAATGGCAGGGCGCCGACCACCAGAACGGACCTTGGCGACCGATCCCGGCGCCTAAGGCTGGGTTGCCATGGAAGACCGATGGACCGGCTGTGCCCGAGAGCAGGGGACCGGCCTCCGTCGTTGCTGATCGCACTCTCGCCGAACGCCTGGCCCTGGCGGTGTGCCGTGGCGCCTGCCCAACCGGTGGCCCATGCCCGGTCGAGGAGATCTGCAGCGACTGCCGCCGCGACTCCGCCGCCGTCGCCCACGAACTGGCCGCCATTCTCAGGGAGCGTCACGGCAGCAGCACCACCGCCGACTTCCTTGACGGGGTGGGGTGCCACACGCCGGGGGCCGGGCAAACCGTGCAGGAGGAAAGCCATGGCTGATTACTTCGATGAACCGGCAGGCGAAGCCCGTAAATCCGCCGAAAGCGCGAGCAAGCCCCGCCTTGACCTGCTGCCGCCACCAGCAATGGAAGCCATCGCGGAGGTGCTGACTTTCGGGGCCACCAAATACGGCGCCAACAACTGGTGTCGAGGTGCCCGCTGGGGCAGGTACTACGCCGCTCTGCTGAGGCACCTGTTCGCTTGGTGGCGCGGCCAGGATCTCGACCCTGAAACCGGCCTGAGCCATCTAGCCCACGCCGGCTGCTGCCTGGTGTTCCTGATGGAGTACCAGCGCAATGGCTGGGGATCGGACGATCGTTTCCGGGGCTCCGATGGCGAGCAGTTCCAGAAGAGCGATGGCAATGTCTGACACCATGACCACCACCAAAACCCCCGGCTGGGGCCTCCGCATCCTCAAGGTGCGCTCCACCAACGGCACACCCGAGGCACTGATCCTCCCCCCAGATCACGAAGCACCGTTCTGGACGGACCTCCGCCAGATCGCCCAGCACCAAGCCCGCACCATCTACGAACCCATCAAATGACCGTTCTCGCTGACTTTCAGATCCGTGCCCTGTGTGAAACTGGCATGGTCACACCCTTCGATCCTGCCCTTCTCAACCCCGCAAGCCTGGACCTTCGTCTGGGCTCGAACATCCTGATCGAGTCCGCCGAGGGCCCCGGCCTTGTGCCCTACTGCATGGCCCACCACACCGCAGACGACCCCTATCGCATGGTGCCGGGACAGTTCCTGCTTGCAGAAGGGGAGCCAATCTTCAACCTGCCTAAGTGCATCGCCGCACAGTTCGTGCTCAAGTCCTCCCGCGCCCGCGAGGGTCTGCAGCACCTGCTAGCCGGATGGTGCGACCCAGGCTGGAACGGCTCACGCCTCACCCTGGAGCTGAAAAACGTCCGCCAGCTCCACTGGGTTGGTATCTACCCAGGCCTCAAGATCGGGCAAATGAAGTTCCTACGCATGGACTCCACCCCCCTTGCGTCCTATGCCGAGGTCGGAAGGTACAACGGAGATACCGCTGTGACTTCATCGCGTGGGTAGCCGTTGCCGTTCCCAAACGGCAATTATGGCTTAGACTATGGGCGACCGCAACGCCGCGCTACCCGTGCCTGCTGGCCGCCCAAGCAAGCTCACACCTGAACTGGTGGAAAGAGCTGGCACCTTGGCGGCAGCAGGTCTCCCGATGGCGTTGATCGCTGATCAGCTAGGCATTGGCCGCAGAACAGCCTTCACATGGCTCAAAAGCGCGGAAAGCAAAGAAGCAGACAGTCTTGAGTGCCAATTTCGGCAAGCTATCTTTCTGGCGGATGCCAAAGAGTGCGAAAACCTGCTATCTGGTTTGCGTCTTGCGGCAAGAGGAACCACCTCCACTCCGCCTAACCCTTGGGCCGCAACCTGGCTGCTGACGCATCATCCCAGACTGCGTGATCACTTCTCGGATGCTGCCGCCGATCGCCGCGTAGAGCGCAAGACCGTTGCCACCGTGATGGACGCCCTTGCCTCTGCTGGGCTTACCCCAGACGATGAGCGCCGCGTGCTGTTGCAGATCCAGGCCCGTGGCCTCGGGACGCCTGCGGTAGACGAGGGGGAACCGTGACCGATCTTGTCCGCACCCTGCTGGCACGACGGCCCTATGTGAGTGAAGGCACCCTGCTTGATTGCCTGGAGCTTGCCGAATGGCTTGGTCTGCGCATTGCGGCTGGCATTGTCCCGGAGATCACCACCGCCGAGATGATGACTCGGTGGCAGTGCTCGCAGTCCACTGTGAGCAGGCGGATTGCGGCATTGCGCGAGCATCAATTGCTGGAGGTTACGGACCACCCAGGCCCCGGTGCCTACTGGGCCGTGTATCGCGTGGGGCCGGTGGGATGACCCCCATCCGCGCCCCTGACCCCTCCTCGCGCCTCGCCGTGCTGGAGCTGGAGCGCGATGCCAATGCCAGTACAAACACACCACAGGAGCCCTACACCTGCTCATTCGGTGATCACATCGCAGCGGTTTACCCCAAGTTCCCATTTACCAGGCACAACAACCGCCTCATTGAAATCGGCCAGCGCGTCGGTATTGGTGAACTCACCAGGCTGCTGCTCATGCTGCCGCCACGCCACTACAAATCCACCATCTTCAGTCGCTGCCTGCCGTCCTGGTTCATCCGTCGCTACCCCGATCGCACCTGGGGCCAGGGGGCCCACAGCCAGCCACTTGCCGAAGAGTTTGGACAGGCGGCCCGTGATTACTTCACTGCATCTGGTGGCATCCTTGATCCCAGCAGCGCGGGCAAAGGCCGCTGGAAGGTTGCTGGCCAGCTTGGTGGATTCTGGGGTGCTGGCGTCGGCAAGGGCACCGGCCTGCCCGCCCATTTCATCAATGTTGACGATCCGATCAAAAACCGGCAGGAGGCCGAATCTGCTGCATATCGCCGCCAGCTTTACGACTGGTGGTCCACGGTGCTCAATACCCGTGAAGAACCCGGCTGTCTCAAGCTGATCACCCATACTCGATGGGCCGATGCCGATCTGATCGGCTGGCTGATCAGTCAGGTTGAGGAACTGGAGCGCGACGGCAACGCAGACGCGGCCGAACCGTGGCACGTAATTCAGATGTCGATCATTGCCGAGCCGGTGCAGGTTGCAGTGCCGGCAACACTCACCCTGGAGCCCGACCATCGCCAACCCGGTGAAGCGCTGGACCCCGATCGGTACGATGCCGAGTGGGCACGAAAAAAGCAGCTGAACACCCCAGATCGGGACTGGGCAGCCCTTTACCAGCAGCGCCCACAGCCATCAGGTGGCATGGTGTTCAATGCGGGGATGTTCCGCTTCTACGGCACCCGCGAGCGCCCTGGGCTGGAAGATGACGCGATACTGCCCGATCGCTTTGTACGCAAGCTGGCAAGCCTTGATTGCACCTTTAAGGACAGCCCCGGCAGTGACATGGTGGCCATGCAGCTATGGGGACAGGACGGCTCTGGGGCGTGGCTGGTTGACCTGCTGAATCAGCGGATGGACTTTGCTAAAACAGAGGAAACCGTTGGGGCAATGTGGCCGACCTGGAGCTTTGGCGAGTTGTTTGTTGAGGACAAGGCAAATGGCAGCGCAGTGATCAGCTCCCTAAAGCGTGCCGCCGCTGGCTTCATTGTTCACGCAGTTGATCCCGTGGGCGGGAAGGTGGCCAGGGCCAATGCTGCCACGCCTGAGTTCAACAAGGGCCGGGTGTTCCTGCCCCGGTGGCACCCACTGACCGGGCTACTTACGTCGCAGCTGTTGAAGTTCCCTGGCGACACATTTGACGACCAGGTGGACGCCTTGAGCCAGGCGATCAACGCGATGCAGGGCACCGGCCCCATGCGGATCACCACTGCCACCTACGGCCACGGCTCTACCGCACTGCTGCAGCAGCCGGAGACCCCACCACCCCGGCGGCGGTCCGCTATCCCCGGCTTCCGATGACCACCCACCAACCCACCCAGCCAATGAGCACCACACCCCGCGACCCGCACCTTCCGCCGCCTGAGGTTGTCGATTGGCTGCTGGAGCAGACCTGGCCTGGTGAGATACCTGAAACCCGGATTGACTATCAAGGAGGTAACCCTGCTGGAGTCGCCGGAAGTACATTGCTTGGTTGGCAGCAGGCCTACGTTGATATTGGTGCCGATGCAGGCGGCCGCATTTTTCTGGACTCCGATGCGCTAGACGCTCTCCGCAAAGACCATGCCAGCAGAAAGGCTGCCCGGTTATGATCACCACCCTCACCCCACAACCCACCGATACCCTCCCGGAGCCCCCCAAGCGCAGGCTCCGGGAGCGCAAGGGTGCGCCGCTAGAGCAACCGGCCAAACCTGGAGCACCACCACGCACGGAGCTATCCGAGCGGCTGATTGTCGAGAACCAGGGGTTAGCCGAGGCAGCCGCCGCTAAGTGGTCCCGCCGCTGCAGCCGGCCCTTTGAAGACTTCATCGGCCCCGCCCTGGAGGGGCTGGTCAACGGGTGCCGCCGCTATGACCCGCACAAGATCAACCCCGCCACAGACCGGCCCTATGCGCTCTCAACCTTGGTGTGCATGTACATCGAGGGGGCCATCAAACACCACATTAGGGACCACGGCTACGACGTGAAGATGCCCAGTAAGTGGCGCGAGCATTATCCCCGTGTTCGCCGGATGCTGGCCGAGGGGCAGACGCTCGCCCAGGTTGTCGAGGCCCTGCCCTGCTTCACCGAAGACGAGATCACCGAGATGCTCGGCGGCATGGTCGGCACCATCGAGCTGGAAGACGAGCTGACCCTATTCAGCCAACACCAGCCCCAGGCCACGGAGGCAGCCCTTGCCCCCGCGCTCTATGCCCTCACTGATGCAGCGTTCGCCAACCTGCGCCCCGCTGATCGTGGCCTCCTAGAGCGGTGGGCAGCTGATCCATTCAAGCGGGCCTACCCCTCGGGGCCGATGATTCAGTTCCATAACCGCCTGAAGACCCAGCTACGTGGCCGCACCCTGGAGCAGTTCCGGCAAGGGCTGCTAGGGCTGGACGTTGCCACCGTTGCCCCTGCACGCCGTGAGCGGCGCCCCCGCCAGCCCAGACCCGCACCGGTCGAGGTGGTGCAGCCGTCCCTGTTCCAACGCCGCAAACCCCATCCCAAGGCGGTGAAGCTCTAAGCGGAAAGATCAGATACGAGGCTGTGAGTACAGGCGGCGGTGCAATCTGAACATCCTGGAACCGACCCGAAGTTGCCATCGTTCCGGCATCCGATCCTGAGGGAGCACGCCCAGGATCTGGAGCGAGCGTATGACGCCTGGTATTGCCTGACGGGTGAGGCGACCAAGCGTAAGTATTTGCCGGCCGAACCAGCGGAACCACCTAATGCCTATGAGGGCAGGCTGGGTCGTGCGGTGTTCGCAGACTTCTTCAAAGCTGGTATCGAAGCCTTCGCAGGGGTGCTATCGCGCAGCGACCTAGTAAACCCGCCGCCGACCTTTGAGAAGGCGAAGGACAACATTGACCTAGAGGGCAATAGCCTTGAGGCATGGTGGCTCACCGTGGATGCCCTATGCCTCCGGGATGGCGGGGTGCCGGTCCTGGTGGAGATGCCCGATGGCAAGCCTACCGATGGGGCCAGCGAGGCTGCACTGAAGCGGCGCCCGTACCTGGTCAGCCGCACCCGTTCAACGTGCCTGAATTGGCGGACCGCCATCATCAATTCGGTGGAGGTTGTGACCCGCTGCACATTCCTGGAATGGGCTGAGGTTGATTCCCCCGATGGTGACTTTGGGGTGATCTATGAGGAGCGCTACCGGGTGATCGAGGCGGGGAAGTGGACGCTGTACAAGCTGACCAAGCAGGCAGACGGCAGGCTAACTATTGACGAGGTGAGCAATGGCCAATACCTGGACGCCAAGCAGAAGCCGCTGCCGATCTGCCCGGTAGTTTGGTATCCAGCCGAGAAGGCCGGGTTCGGCAAAGGTGGGCAGCCATTGCGGCAGGTAGTAGAGCACAGCATCGAGCACTTCCAGATGCGCTCTGACCTGAAGGAGAAAACCCACAAGTGCGCCATGCCGGTGCCAGTGCGAAAGGGTGCCCCGCCGCCAATGCCTGGCCAAGCAGTCACACCGCTGGTGATTGGCCCTAACACGGCTGTCGATCTTGACAAGGACGGGGACTTCTTCTTCCGTGAGCCCTCGGCAACCTCTCTGGCCGAGCAGCGAGAGCAGATCAAGGAAGTGGAGGAACTGATCAATCAGCAGCTGCTGGGCTTCCTCAGCGGTGATAGCAAGATCACCAAGACGGCCACCCAGGCGCAACTGGAAGGCGGCAGGACTCAGGTGAGCATTAAGTCCCTGGGCGAGCGTAAGAAGTCCGCGATGCAGTCCATCCTGGCGATCTGGTGCCTCTATACCGGGGAGGAGCTACCTGTCGGGGCTGGCCTCACGATGGACGAGAACGCCTTTGTCCCGCCACTCGATGCGCAGGGTGCCAAGGCGCTGATGGACCTAACCGGTGGCGAGCCGCTGATCAGCCAGGAGAGCGCCGTGGAGGAGCTGCAGCGCGGTGGGTTCAACCGGGCAACGAGCAGCGTGGAAGACGAGTTGGAGCGGATTCGCAAGGAGCGGCCGACGCTGGGGGCGCCAACACCAGGGCGGAACGACACGACCACGCCGCCGGATCTGAGCACACCGCTGGATGAAGTGGAGCCGACGGCGGCAGCCTGAGCGGAAAGCTAAGCCGTAACAGCAGAGGCCCCATGACTGCGGATGAGCTTTACGAGGCGATCAGCTCTGCCATCTCCAAATCGCTGTGCAGCGTGTTCGAGGTGGTCGGCATTCTGGAGACGGCCAAGCAGGATGTGCTGATGGCTGCTCTGAAAGATGGCGACGAGGAAGGGGAGGAGGGTTACGAGGTGGTGGGCGAGTGAAAGCCCCAGTTGCAACCGCCTAATCCATGGCCCAGGGCGACCGCATAATCCGCAGCGTTGACAGCTACGCCGCCATCCTTGACGAGCTGGAGGGGCGGATGGTGGAGAACACCACTGCCATGCTCCGCACCGCCCTGGATCGCGTCCTAGGCGACCTGAAGCGGCATTACACCGCCTATCTGAACGCCGTGGGCCCCGAGGCCCTGGACCCCGAGGGGAACCCGATCAGGGCCCCCGGTGCCTACAGCTCTGGCGAGGCGGCAGCGAAATACCAGGCCATCCTCAGGGATGCTCAGCAGTTCCTGCCGCCTGAGGAGATCGCAGCTTGGCAGCGGCGGTTCACCACCGATCTAGTCGAGGCCCTATCCGTTGGTGGTGAGGCGGCTGCAGCACTTCAGGGCATCGTGACCGGTGCCACTGCCACCTATGCCGGTGCCAACCCACTGGCGGTCCGAGCTGCCACGCAGGCGGCCACCGCCTTCATGCAGGGCGAAACGGCCCGGTTCCGTGATCAGATTGCCCAGATCGTCAGCGAGGGGGTAGCCCGTGGCTGGGGCTCCAGGCGGCTGGAGCGGCAGATCCTCGGGGCGCTGGAGGGCACAACCGACCCCACGGGCAAGACCTCGCGTATGGGGCTCAGGCAGCGGGCTGAGGTGATCGCTCGCAGTGAGCTGGCCAATGCCTATGTGAAGGGGGCGATTGATCACAACCTGAAGGAAGGCTACGCGTTCATCCGGTGGGTCGCTGCCACCGATGAGCGGGCCTGTCGGTGGTGCCTCAGCCGCCATGGGCAGATCTTCCCGGCAGATCAGGTGGTGATCCCTGCCCACCCGCAGTGCCGCTGCACACCGGTTCCGGTGCCTGCCAATGAGGTACTGGAAGAGGATGCGGTGATTCGTGACACCCTGCTCGATGGTGAGTTCTGGCGGGAGGAGCAGGCGGCAGGCGTGCGGGCACTGGCCAAGGCCGAGGGGATCAGTGAGGAGAAGGCGCGGGGGCTGCTACAGCGGGCTCTGACGACACCAACGGCCAGTGAGCGGTATCTGTTCCCCGATCGCAAGCGCAGTATCCCACCCTCGGCGCCGTTGGATGCCCCGATGGATGGGCGGACGTTCAGCGAGGCGATAGGGGAGCTGGCGGCTAGGAGGGCGGCGGCTAGGGGGTGATCAGAAGCAGGATCTTATTCGACGCATCTCAAGGAATTTGTATTGATTTTTGTCTGCTACCCTTATGTAGATTGCTACCCACTGAGACGTTCTAGAATAGGATATTCGGCTAATATCTAATGGTAACATTTGCGGATCATCGTTCGGCACCCAAAACTCGTAAGGACGACCGGATATGCTTATCTTTTTACCGTCACAAGGACCACTAAGCAGTGAAACTTCAGTAGTGGCAGGGAATGCCGGGGTGTCCATGGTGGTGGCTAGGGGGTGATAAAAATAGACCGGCACATCGGGTGCCTAGGGGGCGGTGGCATGTTTGCCCTGATCGTCAGCGGCGCGGGCCAGAAGCCGTGGCGGCGGAACGTTTCGTCGTGGTATTCATCAAAAATCCCCGTCGTATCCCTACGCACCACTTTGATTGACCGCCATCCCTGCAGCCGCAACCTCCAGGCCCTTGGGGAATTGCGGCGTACAAACCAAATCACGGCCTGCGTCAGCTCCGAGGTGTCATAGGTGATCACCTCGCCCGTCTCCGGGTCACAGGCCACCACGCCGCTGATCCTGCGCCCGGTGCGGTCGTAGAAGGTGGCGCCGTTGGGGTATTGCTCGCGGAAGGCGGGGTCGTTGGTGTCAAGCATTGGCGGGCTCCGAATATTCCATCACTTGAACACAGCGAAATTCAAGCTTAAGCGGACCATCTTTGCTGTACCGGGAAAGGTAGTTGCGGCCTTCAGCTAAGACTTCGCCAAAGGTTGCAGCATCGCCCCCAAATAACTCCAGATGGTTGTCATGGACAGAAAACTCATACCGCAACAAGTCGGCACTGAAGCCGGGGTCTATATCGGCAGGCTGCGTGCTTGTTTTCAGTAGCTGGGCGATGCGGGTCAGTTGCTTGTCGGTCAACTGCATCAGATCGGGCTGCTCTGCTGCAACGCACTCCGCGTCGGCCTCCAGCGCTGCCACCAGTTCATTCACCTCCCCCTGCGCTGGCGAGGCCACGGGGCCATCGTGGCAGCCGCTGAACCCAGGATGCGCCAGGATCGCCTCAGCAAGCGCAGCAGCACCTACCACAAAGGTGTCGGAGTGGTTTTGGAGGTCCACTTCCCTGATGATCTCGACCAACCGCTCAATGTGGCCTACGCGGGGAGGAAGCCCAGGCGATGCCGCAGCAGCAGCCCGAGGGTCCGGCCCACCGCGCAGCACGTCAAGGTGCTGGCTTGGCGTCAGGCCGTCGGAGAAGTCGGGGTCATGCAGCTCGGC
>BJHE01000011.1:57848-59760 GCA_014191755.1 Cyanobium sp. | reverse complement strand
TGGTTTGCCGTTGCTTTGCTGCGGGAGGGCAAGCCCTACTGGGACAGTTTTTTTGGTTACCACAATCTGCAGCGTTTCTCCAGGGTGGTGAATAACCACCATCAAGGCCCTTGGTATTTTTTTGTCGTTCTGGTGCTGGCCAGTCTTCCCTTCACGCCCCTGCTGCTGTTGAGTCTGCGGCGCGTTCTGCTTGAGGTCCGCACCCCCCTGGCCGTGCCCCTGTCCCTTGGTCGGTTTGCCACCGCCTGGCTTCTGGCCGTGCTGGTCTTCTTTTCCCTCTCTGCCACCAAGCTGCCCAGCTACTGGCTGGTGGCCACGCCGGCTGCAGCTCTCCTGGTCGCTCTGGCCCCCTTCAACGCCTGGCAATCTGGCCACGGTGTAGCCCACGGGCAGCAGGGGCAACGTGGGCTGCGCTTGGCCATGGCCGCTTCATCGGCTCTGCTCGTGCTGGTCAGTGCCGCCCTGGCCCTTGCCCCTCAGTGGCTGCCCCTGATCAACGACCCCACCCTGCCGGGTCTTGCTGCCGCCGTGGGGCGCAGCCCCTGGCTGAATCTGGGAGCTGTTGTGATTCTGGCGGCCGCCCTGCTGCTGAGCGGCTTGGCCACCAATCGCCCAACGGCACGCCTGCTTCAGAGCCAGGCCGCCCTGCTCCTGCTGGTGCCCCTGGTGTTGCTACCCGTGTGGCAGATCGGTGATCAGTTGCGGGGTGCTCCGATCCGCCAGCTGGCGGCTGTCGCCCGAGCAGAGCGTTCTGGTGCGGAGCCGCTGGCGATGGTGGGTCTGATCAAACCCTCCCTGCATTTCTATAGCCGATCCACGGTGCTGTTTGAGGGGCGTTCGCCCCATGCCCTCGTCAACCTGACGGATCGGCTTCGCGCCGAGTCCCGGCCGGGCCTGCAGCCTTCCTCGGCCGATCGGCAGCCCACGCTGTTGCTGGTGATCGATTCCATTACAGCCGATAAAGATCACTGGCGGAACATGAAAGGAAAGCAACTGGCCCAAGCCGGTCCCTACCGCCTCTGGCGGCTCGATCGGCTCTGGTTGGAGCAGCGATCTCGCTTGCTTCAACAGGGGGGGATCGTCCCCACCTGGCGCAATCCGCGCCCTGAAATGATCTGATCGCAACTTCGTCCCCTGCCTGCAGGCCCATCGCCAAGCCCCAGACCTGGTGGCGCAGGCTCCTTCAGGGCTGCGGACGGCCTCCGGATCCCGCCAGCAGTGGCGCTCCATCCAATCGCTGGATCGCCACCACCCCCGGACGGGGGGCCGTGCCGGCTGTCGTGGAGGGCCAGTTGGAACCAAGCGGCACCTGCCTGAGCTGCTCAAAGCTGCCGCCGTTCCGGTCTC
The DNA here is from genome assembly GCA_014191755.1 of Cyanobium sp. Classification (GTDB taxonomy): domain Bacteria; phylum Cyanobacteriota; class Cyanobacteriia; order PCC-6307; family Cyanobiaceae; genus Cyanobium. The sequence goes on along the minus strand of BJHE01000011.1, from coordinate 58,413 downwards.
GCAGGGTGTAGGCCTGCAGCTCCTCGTCGCCGCTGCGGTGGGTGGCGTTGTCCTCGCCGGGGTGCTGGACAGCGAGAAACAGGGTGGATTCGCTGGTGTCGAAGCAGGGCCCCGTGAGCTCGCATTCCATCGGGCCGGTGGCAAAGAGCAGCGGCTCGCCACCTGCCGCTGCCGTGGCGGGAAAAATCCAGCAGGCGTTGTTGCCAAACACATCGGCGCTGCCGTTCACCGCGGCCCGGTCGGTCACCATCCAGACGTTGCCTGAGCGGTCGATCGCCAGGTTGTCTGGGTTGGCGAAGCCCATGCCCCCCTGCCAGGGCGTGCCACCGGTGGCCGCCATGCGCCACCGAAACGCTCCCCCCGGTTGATCTGCCTCGGCTGTGGAATCCTCAAGACGCATCAGCCAGCCGAAGGGCCAGCTGCTCTCGCCGTTCGGACCACGGAAGATGGCGGGGTCGGCCTGCCCCTCCCCGTCCGATCCGCCGGCGGTGAAGGTGATCAGCAGATCCCCCGTGCGCGGATCGAGTTCGGTGTCCTCCGGCCTTGCCGTGAGGGTGGCCCCGGC
>BJHE01000011.1:0-57225 GCA_014191755.1 Cyanobium sp. | reverse complement strand
ACACCGCCTCCACCACATGGGTCTGAATGTTCTCTTCGGCGGAGAGCACCGTGCCCCAGGGGGTCTGGCCGCCGGCGCAGTTAGCGAAGCTGCCGATCACCCGATCGCCGAGCCCGTCGTCGTAGCCGAGCCGCTGGCGCTTGCGGAACACCGCCGCCGCCGGTCCGCTGCACTGCAGCCTGGCTTCCGGGCGCTCCAAGCCGGTGAGGCCGCTGATGCGCCGGTCGTAGCGCGGTTCGAAGCGGCCGCTGCGGCGGCGCCAGCCCCGATCGGCAGTGCGCTCGATCTCCACCACTCCGATGCCCACATCTTGCATCGCGGCAGTGGCCACCTCCAACAGGGGGCGGCGGATCGGATCGTCTGCTGCGAGGCTGAGGACATCAACGCTGCCGCCCCGCTCCGCCAGCAGCTTCCGCAGCGCCTCGAAGGGCAGCGCGCGGCCGATCACCTCCCCGTAGGCGGCGGCCCAGGGTCTTGGGCTGATGTATTCGAAGTTCACCGTCAGCAATGCCCGCTGCCCATCAAGGGGCGTGAAGGCGAGGAAGTCGTTGTTGAATCCGAAGCGACCGTTCCCCAGCGGATCACCCCACTGCAGCAACACCTCACTGCGGTAGCCCTCCGGCAGCAGCAGCTGATCCTGCAGGGCCACGCGGGCGTAGGTGCGCTGCTGTTCCGCAGCGCTGAGACCATCGCCGGGCAGGGGGATGGGGCCGCGCAGGGGCTGAAAGGGGAGCACCCGGCTGGGGCCAGTGGCGGATGGAATCGATCCTGGGGCTGCCTTCGGTCCGCCCGCCGTTGCTCCAGGGATGGGCAAACCGGGGCGTGAATCTCCCGCCCGCACCTGGGCGGCAACCGAGAAAGCCCCCAGACCGAGCAACTGGATCAAGAGCGCGCGGCGATTCATCACGTTCCAGCTGAGATTGAGGAGATAGCCCACCTTCAGAGACTTCCACGCTGACTGGGCGCACCTCCCACAGCTCGATGGGAGGGATCTCCAGACGCGAGGCCCGCAGACGGGTCAAAACCACAAAAAACCAACTTGGAGGCTGACCTCAGAGTGCGGCGCATCGCGCGGCACTTCGAAGGGTCGGCCAGGCGACGGCAGTCCTGTCAAGTGAATGCTATCGCCCTCAGGCGTCAAGACCTTCCCCGTGGCGGGGCACCAGGGCGGGCTGCACAGCAGGGCCCTGAGCTTGACCAAGCCTTAACGAGTCGATCGAGGATTACCGGCAACCTGAGGAGGCTTGTTCACCTGCATCGCCATGAGCCTCCCGATGACCACCCTTGAAGCCTTTGCCGCAATCCCCCTGGCGGCAGTGTGCTGCGACCAGACCTTCGGCAAGGACGAAGCCCGGGTGATCCGTGAGCAGCTGATGGGGCGTACGGCCTTCAGGGAAATGGAGCCCTACGCCTTCGGTCTGTTGATTTCGGGTCTGCTCAAGCGCTTCCGCGAGGAGTCGTGGCAGGGGCTGATCGCCAGCGCGGCCCCGCTGCTCAGCCCGGAGCAACAGGAGATGGCCTTCGCCCTGGCCTGCCAGCTGATCCACTGCGATCGGATCGTGGCTCCTCAGGAGCAACAATTCCTATTGGTCCTGGCGCAGCAGCTGCAGTTCACCACAACCCGTGCCGAGCAGATCCTTGAGGTCTGCGACCTGCTGAACCGCGACTTCGTCACCGACCAGCCGGATTAAGCCAGATCCAGGTCGCAGCTGGGGACACAGATGCTGCGGAAATGATCCTGTCAGCTGATGATTGTGCAAGACTTGATTTGCTCAGGTAAACTATCCATATAATTAGATAAAGAAATGTTTCATATCCGCTGGCCCTTGCAAGCGCAACAGGTGGATAGAAATCTTTCCAATCTAGCTGCGATTGCGTCACCACCGCCCCTGCCAGCGGAGAACCTACTGCAGTCAGCAAGGGAGGAGAACGCTGCTCTTTTGGTGCGTCTCAACACCACCCCAGAGGGTCTCAGTGAGTTGCAGTCAGAGCTGCGGCTGAAACGGCTTGGCCCCAATCAGATCGCCCATGAGAAACCCGTTTCCTGGATTGTTCAGTTGCTGAACACGTTCAAGAATCCGCTGGTGATTCTGCTCGCCTCACTGGCGGCACTGTCGCTACTGAGCGGCGACAGCAAGGCAGCGCTGATCATCCTCAGCATGATCAGCTTTAGTGTCATCCTGCGCTTTTCCCAGGAGTTCAAATCGATGCGTGCGGCCCAGGCGCTGCGTCAGCTCGTTCATACAACAGCCTCCGTGAAGCGGCGGGATCTCAATAAGGATATCTCCCCGGGCCTGGCAGCGGACCTTGGCCTGCATCTGGACCAGGGATCTCCACAAGATCAGGAAGTCCCGATCGATCGGCTTGTGCCAGGAGACATCATTCTCCTGGCAGCGGGAGACATGATTCCAGGCGATGTAAGGATACTTGCCTCGAAGGATCTGTTCGTAAGCCAGGGTGCCTTAACAGGTGAATCCTTGCCTGTGGAAAAACATCCCAAACTGCCAATCAGCCAACTCAATTCCCGCCAGCCCCTAGAACTCGATAATCTTTGCTTCATGGGTACCAGTGTGATCAGCGGCACGGCCAGTGCTGTTGTGATCGAAACGGGTGCCCAGACCTATCTGGGTTCGCTGGCCGAGGAAGTGACGGGACAACGGAGCCGAACGAGCTTCGACCGAGGGATCAATGATGTGAGCCTGCTGCTACTGCGCTTCATGCTGGTCATGGCGCCAGCGGTGTTTCTGATCAACGGCGTCAGTAAAGGAAACTGGGGAGAAGCCTTCTTCTTTGCCCTTTCGGTAGCCGTTGGCCTCACACCGGAGATGCTACCGATGATTGTTACGGCAAATCTTTCTCGGGGCGCTATCTCGATGTCAAAGAAGAAGGTGATCGTGAAAAATATTGACTCAATCCAAAGCCTGGGTGCGATGAACATCCTCTGCACAGACAAGACCGGCACCCTCACTCAGGATCGCATCATTCTTGAGATGCATCTTGACTACCTCGGCCAGGATAATGCTGAAGTTCTGCAGCTGGCTTTTCTAAACAGCTTTTACCAAACAGGTCTCAAAAGCCTGTTGGATGTGGCCGTGCTTAATCACCTCGAAGTCCATGCAGCCCTGGAGATCGAGAATCGCTTTATAAAGATTGATGAAATTCCCTTTGATTTTCAGCGTCGATTGATGTCCGTAGTTGTTGAGGAAGAGAATCATCACCACGAATTAATCTGTAAGGGGGCCGTGGAGGAAATCCTGGCGATCTGCATCCAGGTTAAAGATGGGGACGTGATCAAGCCGCTGGATCAAGCCATCCGTGAGGGTGTGCTTCAGTTGACCTCCAACCTCAACAATGATGGTCTTCGCGTCATCGCCGTGGCCTACAAGGAGGTACCCCGCCAACACGAACCCTATTCCCTCGCTGACGAATCCGCTCTGACTCTGGTGGGGCTGATCGCCTTTCTCGATCCTCCGAAGGAATCAGCGGCCCAGGCCATCAAGGAACTCAATCGCGGCGGCGTCGCCGTCAAGGTGCTCACCGGTGACAATCAAGTGATCGCCCGCAAGACCTGCAAAGATGTTGGCCTGCATGTGGAAGGAGTCCTGCTGGGCTCTGAGATCGAGGCCATCTCGGAGCAGGACCTTGGCGCCAGGGTGGAGGGGGCCACCATCTTCGCCAAGCTCACGCCTCTGCAGAAGTCGCGGATCATCAAGGTGCTGCGAGGCCGTGGCCATGTGGTGGGCTTCATGGGCGATGGCATCAATGACGCTGCAGCGCTGCGGGAAGCCGACATCGGTATCTCAGTGGACACCGCTGTGGACATTGCCAAGGAATCTGCCGACATCGTTCTGCTTGAGAAAAGTTTGCTGGTCTTGAATGATGGCGTGGCCGAAGGAAGGCGCACCTTTGGAAATATCGTGAAATACATAAAGATGGGAACAAGTTCAGCATTTGGTAATATGTTTAGTATGCTCGGTGCCAGCATTCTATTGCCATTCCTGCCGATGTTGCCCGTTCAGATACTTCTGAACAATCTCCTCTACGACTTTTCGCAGACCGGAATTCCGTTTGATCACGTCGATCCTGAGTACTTAGAGAAGCCGAGAAAATGGAAGGTGAACGAGATCCGGAGGTTCATGGTGTGCATCGGGCCGGTCAGCTCCTTGTTCGACTACGCAACATTTGCACTCATGTGGTTTGTTTTCAAGGCCGATAGTGTCGACAACCAGGGCCTCTTTCAAACAGGCTGGTTTGTGGAGAGCCTGATGACCCAGACCCTGATCGTTCACATCATTCGCACGGCGAAGATCCCTTTTCTCCAAAGTCGACCATCGCTGGCCATGGCCCTTGTCACCGTTTGTGTGATGGGAATCGGCATCATGATTCCCTTCACGCCGATCGGTTCGTCACTTGGCATGGTTCCACTCCCGAACGTATACTTCGCCTGGTTGGCTGCTATCGTCGCTGGCTACTGCAGCCTCACCCAGCTGATCAAGAGCTGGTTCGTAGGGCGCTATGGATATCATTAGGTTTGCGCTATAATTTGTTTGCTGATTCTTTTCTAGTTACTGGCTACACAGGAAAATCCAGCCCGCTGTGTGTTTGCACCGTTGGCGTCGCCTGCCCCCTCAGGCAGCGGATTCGGCCTTTGTTCTGATGGAGTCCAAGTTTTGTCAGGTGTTACCCCAGTCACGGATCCAATGACGCGCGAACGACGGCTGCTCGATGAGCTCAACTCGCTGCGCGACGCCATGGATCGCATCGAGATTGAGGAGCAGGTCACCCTCGCGGCAATCGCTCCGCGCTTCCAGGCCAGTGCCACCAATCTGCTGCACTTCATCGCCTTCCACCGCAACAACCATCCCGGGCTGCAGATGGCGATGCGAGAAGCCGGCCTTTGTTCCCTGAGTGGCTGTGATGGCCATCTGTATGCAAGCCTTTCGACTGTGATCGGGGTGCTCCAGAAACTCCAGGGTCTGCCAGTGGAACCCCAGAGTCCTTCGGCGGCACCCTCCAGTCTTGAAGTCCAGGCCCTCCTCCAGGCCCATGGCGAGCGACTGCTCGGGAGGCAGCTTGGAGAGGAAACCGGTACGAGGACCGCAGCGATCATGGTTACCCTGCCTGCCCTCGCCACCGAGCAGGCGGGTCTGATCGCCGAACTGGTCGAGGCCGGCATGGACATCGCCCGCATCAACTGCGGCCACGACGGCCCCGAAGTTTGGAACAACCTCGTGGCCCTCGTGCGATCTGCTGCCGCCGCCGCCGGAAGGAACGTGCGCATCGCGATGGATCTGGCTGGACCCAAGATCCGGATCGGCGCCCTGCCACCCCAGCCCGGTGTGGTGGACGCCAGGCCCCAGCGCAACCGTTACGGAAAGTTGCTGCAGAGCGCCAGGATCCTGGCTGTGCCAGACGAAGGGGCTGATGTTCAGCCCGCCCGCCAATCGGAACTGGCGCCAGTGGATCGACTGCCGATTCGCAACGAGGGCTGGCAATCACTGACGATCGGAAATCGGCTACGGGCCAGGGACTCTTCAGGCCGCTGGCGGGAACTCACCGTGGTGGATCGCCTTCAGGGGGGTCTCCTGCTCAGCTGCAATCAACGCTGCCATTTCATCTCTGGACTGGAGTTCCTCCAGGAAGGTGGTCCTGGCAAGATTGTTGTTGGCGACCTTCCAGCCCTGGAAGGGGACGTGCTGCTGCGGGTCGGCGACAGGCTGTGGCTGACCTCCAGTGAACCAGGCGAGCAGTGGGGCGCGATCCCGGGGGCGATCAACTGCAGCGTGCCCGAGGTACTTGCGGATTTGCAGGTGGGGGAGCGTGTGTTGTTTGATGAGGGCAGAATCGCCGGTGTGATTCGGGAGGTGTGCCCAGGGGCCGTGGAGGTGGATATCACTCAGGCGCGGCCGAAGGGCACCCGGCTACGCGCCGAGAAGGGGATCAACTTCCCAGACAGCAGACTGACGATACCCGCTCTCACGAGCCGGGATCTGACCGATCTGGCCTTTGCGGCAGCCCATGCCGACATAGTGAGCTATTCCTTCGTCTCCCGTGCGGTTGATATCGAAGTTCTGCAGCAGGAACTGCAAGGCTATGGACGGGAGGATCTTGCCGTGGTGCTGAAGATCGAAACACGAAGAGCATTTCTCAACCTTCCCAGGCTGCTGCTCACGGCGATGCGCGATCCCAGGCCCCTGGGCGTGATGATTGCGCGGGGAGACCTGGCGATTGAATGCGGCTGGGAGGAACTGGCAGAAATCCAGGAGGAAATCCTGAGGATCTGTGCGGCTGCCCACATTCCCTGCATCTGGGCCACCCAGGTTCTCGATGAGATGGCTAGACATGGCATGCCGACCCGAGCGGAAATCACTGATGCGGCCATGGGCGCAAGGGCCGAAGCCGTGATGCTCAATAAGGGGCCCAACCTCACTGCCACGGTGCGCACCTTAGGTGCCATCGTGGCGCGGTTTCACCCCCGCCAGCCAGAGAGTTCACGTCATCGGGAAGAGCTGCTCTCCTGTCTAGCCTTCCGCACCAATAGCCCGATGCCTAAGCGTATGTAAGGCTGAGCAGGGATCGCTGTGAGCTGCTGTTGTGGGCTATGGTTGAAAATTAGCGGATGAAACTACCGGAACTGCGGAAGTTTATTCACATCAAAACTCCGCCGCAGCGCCTCGCCGATGCTGAGGCCTATGGGCAGATCACCAGAGAATGCGCTGCCGGTGATTCGCTTATAAAGTTTTGATTCTACAAGTTGATAAGTGCTGGCTGGAAGGGGGATGTCTCCTGCTTTGCCAACGAGTCGGAGGCCGTTGTTAATCGTAAACGTGGTGAGCTTTCGCAGATCAGATCTGCTGGCGAGAGCCTTGTCATTAACGTAGATGAACAGCGGTCGTGAAAGTGGCCGATAGCGACCTGCCTGAACATTGGCAACCGATGGTATCACGGTTCCAGATGGGGTGACAATGCCAAGAGCCCTCAACTTGTCTCGATTAGCATTGTAATAACTGAAACCAAAATAGCCAATAGCATTGGGATTCTGCGCCACACACCTAACAATTACATTATCATCTTCGCTTGAGCTGTAGTCTTGTCTCGAATTTTCAGGGCTACCATTAATGGCTTTGTTGAAATAATCGTAGGTGCCCGAGTCCTTGCCGGGGCCGCAGAGCTTGATCGGTCGATCAGGCCAGTCGAGGTTCACCTCATTCCACCGGTCGATCCTCCCCTCGGCCTGGCGCCCCCAAAGCCGAGCTAGTTCCTTGGTGCTGATCTGGTTGGCCCAAGTGTTGGAAGGATGAACCACGATTGTGAGAGCATCGAATGCAATTGGCAGCTCGATGAAATCGACTCGATTGCTGGAGCAGGCTTTGAGTTCCTTGCTGTTGATCGGCCGTGAGGCATTGGCGATCTCCAACTGGCCAGAACAGAACCGCCTGAATCCATCGCTGGTTCCGGTCTCCTTGAGCTCGATGGGTGTGCTGTTTCCGGCTTCGCGGAACGCTCTGATCGCCTCCTTCATGATCGGGAACACCGTGCTGGAGCCGCCGATCCTGATGGTGGAAGCCTTGCTGCCAGCACCCTGGGCAAGAGTTTGCGCGTGAGCCAATGGCGATGTTGCCAGGACGGCGCTGCAGACCGCAGCAATCGGAATCAAGGGGACTGGGCGCTTGGGCAGAATTGGGGAAGCCATGGCGATCAATTCAAGGGCAGGGAAGGAACCGGAATGGCAATCAGCGATGTGCTATTTGCTCTTTCAGCCGCTGTAGGCGCTGCTCCAGGTCATCCATCATCTCAAGGCTGAACATGGGCAGTTCCTGCATGGCAAACAGAAATTCTTCGCGGTTCATCTCCAGTAACTCACTGTTGCAGAGGGCCACCGCGGTGCCGAAGCGGCGATGCTCTGGGTCCACCAAGGCTCCGACACCAAAAGAGCTACCTGCCCCGATGATCTCGACCCCGTGATCACCCCAATTAAGCTGCACTTCTCCCGACACAATAGCATAGAGCTTATCGCCAAGCTCTCCATGTTGAAATATAACGTCACCTTGGTTGACACAGAGGTGATCGCGTTTTCCGGCCAGCGCTGCGATGGTATTCAGCTCAAGACTTGTGTTGATGTTCATGACGGAATCGAAGTGGCTTTGAAGGGAAGAGGGCAGTCCATGCGATGGCAAGCGGTCATCCCGCGCCAGGCAGGTTCGACATCATGGCCAGCCTGAAAATAGGAGTCGACATCAACAGTCATGATGCATCCTGCTGCCAATCTCAACCTACCAACCCCAGGTTAAGAAGTCTGGCCCTTTTGAAGTGTGGAGCTCCAGTGGTTGCCTTTGGATGCCTCCGCCTCCACCCCAGGGTCCTGCCCTGGGTGGAGAACTGGTTCCCCTGCCGGGCTTACCGCCGCCCAGCCCAGCACCAATGCCCTGCTGGCGGAGCTGGCCCAGCGGGTGGAGGCCTGTGCGCCGGAACCAGCCGACACCGAGCTGCCGATTCCGTTCTGAACGGCCGTCAGGCTTGATGGCATCAAGGAGTTCCACTCCCGTTCATGCCCTAGGTCCGGATTTCAACGCGACTGGTGCGGGGACAACCCGCCGCTACTGCCTTCCCTCCGTGGCCAGCCAAATCAGCGCCGCCTGGGTGCGGTTGCTGACCTGCAGTTTTTGTAGCAGCACGTGCACGTGGCTGCGCACCGTGCCTTCACCGATCCCAAGTTGCTCAGCGATCAAGCGATTGTTATCGCCCGCCGCCAGGCAGGTCAGCACCTCCCGTTCACGATGGGTGAGGCCGTCGAGCCGCTCGCTCTGATGCGACCCTGCGAGGGCCTGATCGGAACCTGATCGTTGCAGCGCAGCCCTGGCTTTCTGATCCCACCAACTGGCACCCACCATCAGGGAAGCCAGCGCCAGCTCCACCTGCGCCAGGGCACGCTCCTTGTGCAGATAGCCCCGCGCACCGGCGGTCCAGATTTGTCGCACCCAGCCACTGTCTTCTTGGCTGGTGAGGATCAGCACCGGTAGACCGGTGTTGGCTGTGATTTGGCGACAGGTGGCGAGACCGCCCAGCCCGGGCAGCACTAGATCGAGTAGCACCAGATCCACAGGCTGGCTCGCCAGCAGCTCCAGGCCCATTTCGCCATCCTCCGCGACCCAGACCTCTTGCACGCCAGTCAGCTGGCGCAGATGGGTGGCCATCGCCAGCTGGTAGGCCTGGTCGTCTTCGATCAGAAGGAGTTTCATCGCGATGGTCCCCGCTGCGGCAACTCCACCAGCACCCTGGCACCGCCGCCGGGTGTGTTGCTGGCTTTGATCATTCCCCCGTGGGCCTCGGTGATCAGCCGGCATAGATAGAGGCCCAATCCTGTCCCTGCTGAGCCATTGCCGCTTTGGGCAAACCGCTGAAAGAGTCGCGGCAGCTGCTCCGGCGCGAACCCCTCACCGGCATCACGAACATCGATCCACCATTCACCCTCCTGGCGACTCAGCTGCAGCCACACCCGCTGGCCGCGCAAGTTGTGGTGGACGGCATTGAGCAGCAGGTTCTCGATCAAACGCTGCAAGAGAGAGGGGTCGGCGAGCAGCTTCATGCCACAGCACCGTTCCTGGCGCAGCACCAAACTGATTTGGCGTTGAGCGGCGATCGGCTCCACGGTGCGCAGGGCTTCCTGGGCAATCGCCAACAAATCGCATGGCTGCAGGTCGATCTGCAAGCCATCCTGCTCCGCGCGAAACACCTGCAGCAGGTCGTCGATCAAGCGCAGGCAGCGTTGCTGACTGCTGCGGATGGCCTCCACCGCAGCACTGCCCTCCAGCAGCGACAGGGAGGCCAGGGTTCCCAGCACCGGGGTCTTGATGTCATGGGCAAGGGTGGCGATCACGTCGCCGCGAAGATTCGCCTGCCCCAATTCCACCTCGATCGCGATGCGCTGATGCTCCAGCTCCTGGTTCCGCACCAACAGAGCTGTCGTAACGACCAGGCCCAGGCATACCAGCAGGCGGTCGATCAGCACGGAGGCGATGTTGTGATGCAGCGGCAACGGCACCAGCAGATTGAGCAGTGTGGAGGTGCAGCAGATCAGCAGAAACCTCCAGGCCTGGGTGGGGGTGCGCTGGGATGCCCCCAGTAGCAAGGGCGCGACATAGAGAATTCCGAGCACGACGGCCGGAGGCGTCGCCAGCTCCAGCAGCAGGATCAGCAGCCAGATCGCCCAAACCAGAGCGCTCGAAGCTCTTGCGAGCGTCACGCTCCTTGGTCCTCCTGGGCCTCCGTCGGAATCCCATCGGAGATCAGGTGCAGATCGATGCTTTGCCCCCGCAGCTGGTGCTGCAACCGCTCCGAAAGGGGCCTGCGAAACAGGGCCTTAAAGCGTGAACGCATCGTTTGGCCCAGCACGATCTGGGTGATCCGGTGTTCCTGAGCCATGCGGGCGATCGTGGGAAGGATCTCGGCGCTTTCTTCGCGCAGGAAGGTGCCACCCACGTCGTTGCACAGCTGGCGGCATTCCTCCTGGAGGAGCGATTCTTCGCGGCTGAGAAAGCGGTTGGGATCCTGCACGGTCAACGTCAGCAGCGGCGCGTCCATGGCGGCGGCCAGGCGGGCGGCCCGGCGCAGCAGGCGCTTGCTGGTGTGGTGGTGGCCGAGGCAGACCATCACGCGCTCGCGCAGGGGCGTGATCGAAGGGAGGATGTCGTTATCGACGCGATCGGCCACCTCCCGCAACGACATCTCCCTGAGGGCCACCAGATGGCGCCGTTGGAAGAAGTTGGTGAGCGCCTGGCCCACCTTTTCGGGCGCGTAGACCTTCCCCTCCTTGAGCCGCTCCTGCAGCGTCTCCGGTGTCACATCCACGAGCACGACCTCATCGGCGTGCTCCAGCACGCGGTTAGGGATGCGTTCGCGTACCACCACGCCGGTGAGCTCGGCCACCAGGTCGTTGAGGCTCTCCAGGTGCTGGATGTTGAGGGTCGAATAGACATCGATGCCGGAGAGTAAGAGCATCTCCACGTCCTGCCAGCGCTTTTCCCGTTCGCTGCCTGGCACGTTGGTGTGGGCCAGCTCGTCGACGAGCACCAGCTGCGGATGGCGGCCCAGCACCGCGGCTACATCCATCTCCTCAAGCTCCACCCCCTGGTAGTGGAGGCGCTTGCGGGGAATCTGCTCCAGGGCTTCAGCCTCGCGGGCGGTGTCCTTGCGGCCGTGGGTCTCTAGAAGACCAATCACCACATCGGTGCCCTCCCGCAGCGCTTCTTTGCCCTCCTGGAGCATGCGGCAGGTTTTGCCCACGCCCGGCGCCATGCCCATGAACACCTTGTGGCGGCCACGCCGGTGGGTGGAGCGGATCATGGCGTTGGCGTGCGGATGGCGGAGCCATCGCTAAGCCGATCGAGCGCCAGGTTGAACCCGAGCACATTCACTACCGGCTCGATCGCCTGCAAGGCCACGGGACCCTCCTGGTGCTGGCTCAGCAGGCGCTCCAGCTCCTTGAGCGGGAGCCCTCGTTCGCGGGCCAGGCGGGGGAGTTGCTGGCGCGCAGCCGCCAGGCTGATGTGCGGATCGACCCCGGAGCCGGAATCCAGCAGGAGATCGGGTGCGGGATCGGTCACCCCTGCGCTCCGCCAGCGGCTGGCGGCGGCGGCCACCCGTGTCGCCAGCTCAGGGTTGCTGGCGGCGAGATTGGGGGCACCGGCCGGGCGGCCCTGCAGATAGCGCGCCGAGCTGAAGCCCTCCCCGACCAAGCGCGAGCCGACCACCCGGTTGCCCTGGCGCAGCAGGCTGCCGCTGGCCGCATCGGGTGCCACCAGCCTGGCCAGGCCTAGCAGCGGCAGGGTGATCACCACCACGGTGAGCAACCAGAGAACCAGGGTGAGGCGCAATCCCCGGACCAGTTGGGCAGCGATGGACATCAGAACTTCTCCGGGTTGGCGATCACGGCGAACAGGTAGCCCGATAGGGCCACGGTGCCGCACAGCAGCAGGGCCAGGGTGTGGCTTTGGAGCGGTGGTTGGCTAGGGCGCAACTGAGGGGCCACAACCAGGGTGCCGGCCACGATCAGGAGTGGCAGCCAGAAGCGGATGGGCAGCATGCGGGCCATGGATGGATTGGAGCGGGGATAGCTGAGAATGAAAATCGCTGAGCTTGGGGAGCGGAACAGCCAGCAGGAGTTAGACCAGCCGCAGGGCTCCGAGTGCCAGATCGATCAGCTTGATGCCCACAAACGGAGCCACCACGCCCCCGAGGCCGAACACCAGGAGATTGCGCCTGAGCAACTGTTCGGCGCTCAGCGGCCGGAACTGCACCCCCTTGAGGGCCAGCGGCACCAGGGCCGGAATGATTAAGGCGTTGAACACCATCGCCGAGAGAATCGCCGACTTCGGTGAGGCCAGCTTCATCACATTCAGCGCCTGCAGGCCTGCCCCGGCGAACAGGGCCGGCAGGATGGCGAAATACTTGGCGATGTCGTTGGCGATCGAGAAGGTGGTTAGCGCGCCGCGGGTGATCAGCAGTTGTTTGCCGATCGTCACGATGTCGATCAGCTTGGTGGGATCGCTGTCGAGATCCACCATGTTGGCCGCCTCCTTGGCGGCCTGGGTGCCGGAGTTCATCGCCACGCCCACATTGGCCTGGGCCAGGGCCGGGGCGTCGTTGGAACCATCGCCGGTCATCGCCACCAACTTGCCGAGCTTCTGCTCCTGCTGAATCACGGCGATCTTGTCCTCAGGCGTGGCCTCGGCGATGAAGTCATCCACGCCGGCCTCGCGGGCGATCACACCAGCGGTGATCGGGTTGTCGCCGGTGAGCATCACGGTGCGGATGCCCATGCGGCGCAGCTGATCGAAACGCTCGCGGATGCCCGGCTTGATGATGTCCTTGAGGTAGATCACGCCAAACACCTCGCCGCCGCGGCACACCGCCAGGGGCGTGCCCCCCAGCCGCGACACCTGCTCAAAGCAGCCATCGAGTTCATCGGGCACGGTGCCGCCACGCGAGCGCACGAATCCCTTGACCGCATCCACCGCCCCCTTGCGGAACTCGGTGCCCTCGGGGCTGTCTGTGCCGCTCATGCGGGTGCGGGCCGAGAACTCGATGCCGCTCGCGCTGGCGGCATCGAAGGGCAAAACAGCGCCTTGTTTTTCGGCCAGCCGCACGATTGAGCGCCCCTCCGGCGTCTGATCGAAGCAACTCGCTCCCAGGGCCGCCTCCGCGAGTTCAGCGCTGCTGTGGCCGCCCACAGGCAGAAACTCCTCGGCGAGGCGGTTGCCCAGGGTGATCGTGCCGGTCTTGTCGAGGATCAAGGTGTTCACATCGCCGCAGGCCTCCACCGCCCGCCCGGAGGTGGCGATCACGTTGAACTGGGCCACCCGGTCCATGCCGGCGATGCCGATGGCGCTCAGCAGGCCGCCGATCGTGGTGGGGATCAACGCCACCAGCAGCGCCACCAGGGTCACCACCGAGGGGGCCTGATTGAGAAAACCAGCCACCGGCGAGAGGGTGGCCACGGCGATCAGGAACACCTGGGTGAGCACCGCCAACAGCACCGTGAGGGCGATCTCATTCGGTGTTTTGCTGCGCTCGGCCCCCTCCACCAGGGCGATCATGCGGTCGATGAAGCCCTTGCCCGGATCGGCGCTGATCCGCAGGGTGAGCTGGTCGGAAAGGATGCGAGTGCCACCGGTGACCGAGCCCGCCACATCGGATCCCGCCTCCTTGAGCACGGGAGCCGATTCACCGGTGATCGCCGATTCATCCACCGAGGCAACCCCGGTGATCACCTCGCCATCGGCGGGGATCACATCGCCGGCCTGCACCAGCACCAAATCGCCGCGGCGCAGGGTGGAGGAATCCACCATCTCCGTGGAGCCATCCGGACGCTGCCGCCTCGCTTCGGTGCGGGCCTGGGTGCGGCGGAGGGCATCGGCCTGGGCCTTGCCACGGCCTTCGGCCAGGGCCTCGGCGAAGTTGGCGAACAGCAGGGTGGCCAGCAGGGTGAGGCTGATCAGGGCGTTGAAGCCCCGATCCGCCGCTGTGGCCCGAGCATCGAGCAGGTTCGGGACCAGGGTGAGCAGCAGGCAGAGCACCGTGCCGCACCACACCACGAACATCACCGGGTTGGCTACCGACAGCCGAGGATCGAGCTTGCGGAAGGCCTCCATAATCGCCCTCTGCACCAACCCCTGCTGGCGGGGCCGCTCGGTGTAGCGCCGCTCCTGGCGCGGACCCCGCGGCATGCGAGGGAACTGAATACGCGCTGTTGTCGTCATGGCGGCGGCTTCAGGAGGCAAGGTTGAGGACATCGCCGATCGCTCCCAGGGTTTTCACCGGCAACAAGCTGAGGGCTTCGGCGATCGGCCCAAGGGCTAGCACCGGGAAGAAGGTGAGGGCACCGAGAATCACCAACACCACCGCTGTGACGCTGGTGAACAGGCCGGTGTCGGTGCGCAAGGTGCCGGGGCTGGGCTCAAGGGCCGGCTTGCGGCGGAAGCCATCGGCAAGGGCGAGCAGGGCGGCGATCGGTAGAAAGCGGCCGCCCAGCAGGCTCAGGCTGGTGGTGATGTTCCACCAGGGGGTGGCATCGCCGAGGCCCTCCAGGCCGCTGCCGTTGTTCGCTGCCGCTGAGGCGTACTCGTATACCACCTGGCTGATGCCATGGGAGCCCGGATTGCTGATGCCCGCCAGCTCCGTGCCCCCCGCCAGGGTGAGGGCGGTCGGGATGAGCACGAAGATCGGGTGGATCAGCAGGATCAGGCTGGCCCACACCACCTGGGGTTTCTCCACCTTGCGGCCCAGGAATTCGGGCGTGCGGCCCACCATCAGGCCGGTGAGGAACACCGCCAGCAGCACGAACACCAGCAGATAGGCGATCCCGGTGCCCTGGCCGCCGAACACCACCTGGAGAAACAGGTTGAACAGGGCTGTGAGGATGGTCAGCGGCATCGCCGCATCAATCGCCCCATTCACCGCCCCGGTCATGGTGCCGGTGGTTACCACCGCCCACAGGCCGGTGAGCGCCGGCCCGAAACGCAGCTCCTTCCCCTGAAGATTGCCACCGCTCAGCCAGCGCTCTAGCACGGGGTTACCGGCCTGCTCGGCCGTCATGGCCACCACGGCGCCGATCAGCAGCAGAGCGAACACCAGCGCCAGCAGCAGGTTGCTCTGGCGGCGGTTGCCAACAAAGCGCCCGAAGGCATCGATCGTGGCGGCCGGGATGATCAGCATGGCCCAGGTGCTCACCAGATTGGTGAGCAGAGTGGGGTTCTCATAGGGGTGGGCGGAGTTGGCGCTCACAAAGCCGCCGCCGTTCTCGCCCAGCTGCTTGATCGCCTCGAACAGGGCAATCGGTCCGCGGGGCAACAGCTGCCGGCCCCCTTCGAGGGTGATGATCTCCAGGGGCGGGGCCAGGGTCATGGGCACGCCGCTCACCAGGAAGAACAGAGCCAGCAACAGCGAAGCCGGGATCAACACCCGGGTGAGCGCGCGCAACAGGTCGCGATGGAAGCTGCCGATCGGTCGGCCGCTGAAGCCGCGGATCACCGCGAAGCCCACAGCCAGGCCCGTGGCCGCCGACACGAACATCAGAAACTGCATGGCCCCGAGTTGGGCCAGGTTCCCCAGACTTTGCTCGGGAACCAAATGCTGCTGATCGGTGTTGGTGAGGAAGGAGATCGTGGTGTGAAGCGCCAGGTCCCAGCGCAGACCACCAAAACCCAAGGGGTTCAACCATGCGGGTTGAACCAGCAGCAGCAGCAGCGCCAGGGCCCCGAACAGGGCATTGCTGATCAGCAAGGGCAGCATGTAGCCCATCGCGGTGTCGGCGCTGCGGCCGTTGTCACCGATCCAGCGGAGCAGGCCGGCTTCGATCGGATTCAGCCAGCGGTCCCAGGCCGGTTGGGGCCGCTCGTCAAACACATCAAACAAATAACGCCCCAGGGAGGGAGCCGTGAGCGCAACGACCGCCAGGGTGGTGGCGGCCAGCAGCCAGGGGAGCATGTAGGCGAGGGTGGCTCAGTCGAATCCACCATGGGCCGGCTGCCGTTGTTGGCGCAACTGCCGAAAGGTGGAGATCCGGGTCGGTGTGACTCCGCCCAGGCCACCTAAGGCGCCCGGTGCATGCCCCTGTCTCGATAACCGTTGGAACCGTTACCCAGCAGCCAGCCGATTCTCCATAAGGTTGTTGCTGTGGCGGCTGAGGCCAGCCCATGGAACGGTTTTTTCTCGAGCTCGAACCGCCCGCGGCGGTGATGGCCAGCTGGCCCCACGTGGTGGTGGTGGGAGGCGGCTTCGCGGGGCTCAAGGTCTGCCATGCCCTGGCCCGTCAGCCCGTGCGGGTCACCTTGATCGATAAACGCAACTTCAACCTGTTCCAGCCCCTTCTTTATCAGGTGGCCTCCGGCCTGGTGTCCGAGGCGGATGTGGCCTCACCGTTGCGGCAGATGGTGGGCGTGGCCCCCAACATTCAGATCCTGCTGGGCGAGGTGGTCGACATCGATCCCAAGGCCTCCGAGGTGGTGCTCAACGGCCAGCACCTCGGCTACGACCAGCTCATCCTGGCCACCGGATCGGGCAGCACCTACTTCGGCCGGGAGGAGTGGCGCTCGCTGGCCCCACCGATGAAGATCCTCGAACACGCCGATGAGATCCGTCGGCGGCTGCTGATGGCCCTCGAGGAGGCCGAGCAGACTCGTGACCCCAGCCAGCGCGCCTTCCTGCAGACCGTGGTGGTGGTGGGGGCCGGCCCCGCTGGCTGCGAGCTGGCCGGGTCCCTGATCGAGCTGATGCAGAGGGCCGCGGGGCGCGATTTCAAGCAGTTGCGCCCCGAAGACTGCCGGGTGGTTCTGGTGGATCCGGTGGATCGGGTGCTTCCCACCATGGCGCCGGTCCTCTCCGAGGCCGCCGCCGCTTACCTGCGGGCCGCCGGGGTGGACCTGCGGTTGGGCCTCAAGGTGGAAGGGATCGCCCCGGGGCGTGTGTGTCTCAGTGGTGCGGACGGCGAGATCGAGCTGGAGGCGGCCACGATCTGCTGGACTGCCGGGGTGCGGGCCTCCCGGTTGGGCAAGCTGCTGGCCGGCCACACCGGTTGCCCGGTGGATCGCAGTGGGCGGCTCGTGGTGGGGCCGGACTTCTCGATTCCCGGCCATCCCGAGATCCGGGCGGTCGGTGATCTCTGCTCCTACTCCCATACCCCCGATGGCAGCCCCCTGCCGGGCATGGCGGGTCCGGCGGTACAGGCCGGGGGGTGGGTGGCCAGCGACCTCCTGGCGCGCCTACGGGGCCAGACGATCCAGCCCTTCCGCTGGCTGGATCTCGGCAGCATGGCAGTGATCGGGCCCTGGTATGCCGTGGCCGACCTGCGCGGTCTGCATTTCACGGGGCTGGTGGGCTGGATGGTGTGGGCCCTGGCCCACCTCGCCTTCATTCCGGACACGGAGAACCGGATCGCTCTGTTCAGCAAGTGGATGTGGCAAATCGCCACCCGCCAGCGCACGGCTCTGCTGATCACCGGCCGACCGGATCAACACCTCGGCGTGGATGTGGGGCTGTTCCGAGCACCCCGCCCCACCGTCTAGATCTTGCGTTCACCGGATCGAGGCCACCGCTGCTTCGGTCGCCTGGATCCGGGACCGCCGGCGCCTCAGCGCACGAACAGCATCTCCTGATAGGTGGGCAGGGGCCAGAGGTCGTCATCCACCAGGGCCTCGAGGCCATCCACCGCCTCCCGGAGGCTGCCGATCAGCGGCATCAGGGTGTCGGCGCAGTGGCGCAGGTGGCCATGGGTGTCATGGGGGGGATGGGTGAGGGCTTCCTCCAGGGCGGCGCAGCGTTGCACCAGCTTGCTGTTGAGGTCGGCGATTGTGGCGGCCAGGCCCCGATCGGTTTGGATACCGATGGCCTCCTGATCCCGCAGCGAACGGCTCAGCCGCTCCAGGCTCTGCATCACCACCGGATAAATCTGGGTGCGGGCGATGCGCACGGCCAGCCGCGCCTCCACCTCGATGGCGAGGATGTATTGCTCGGCATACACCTCGAAGCGGCTCTCGAGCTCCACCGGCGTGAGCACCCCCTGCCGCTGGAACAGATCGCGGATCTCCGGGCGTTCCAGCACCGGCAGCGCATCGGCACTGGTGCGCAGGTTCTCCAGGCCCCGCTCCTCCACGGCCTTGCTGTGCCATTCGCTCGAATAGCCATCGCCGCCGAACACCACGGCGCCATGCTCGTCCATGGTGCGTTTCAGCACGGCAAAGGCGGCCTCCTGGAGGGGAGCTCCGCTGCTGAGCTGCTCCTCGAGGCGATCGCCGATCCACTGGAGCGAATCGGCCAGGATCGTGTTGAGCGCCACCAGCGGACCCGCCACCGACTGGCCGGAGCCCACCGCCCGGAACTCGAAGCGATTGCCGGTGAAGGCGAAGGGGGAGGTGCGGTTGCGATCGCCGGGATCCTTGTTCAGCTCCGGCAGGGTGTCGACCCCGAGGGACATCAGCGCGGCCTCGGCGGAACCCTCCAGGTGGCCGCTCTTGATCTGGTTGTAAACATCCTCCAACTGGCTGCCGAGGTACACCGAGATGATCGCCGGCGGGGCCTCATTGGCGCCGAGGCGGTGGTCGTTGCTGGCGGTGGCGATCACGGCCCGCAACAGGGGGCCGAAGCAGTGCACCCCACGGATCACCGCTGCGCAGAAGATCAGGAACTGGAGGTTGGCGTGGGGAGTCTTGCCGGGATCGAGCAGGTTGCCCTGGGTGGGGTTGCCGATCGACCAGTTCACGTGCTTGCCGCTGCCGTTGACGCCTGCGAAGGGTTTCTCGTGTAGCAGGCAGGTCAGGCCATGCCTCTTGGCCGTGCTGCGCAGCACGGTCATCGTGAGCTGCTGGTGGTCGGTGGCCACGTTCGCGGCCTCGAAGTAGGGAGCGATCTCGAACTGGCCGGGCGCCACCTCGTTGTGGCGGGTCTTGGCCGGGATGCCGAGCCGGTAGAGCTGGGCCTCCACGTCCTGCATGAACACCTGAACCCGCTCCGGAATCGCCCCGAAGTAGTGGTCGTCGAACTGCTGCCCCTTGGCCGGCGGAGCGCCGAACAGGGTGCGACCGGCCAACAGCAGATCGGGCCGCAGGGCGGTGTAGCTGGAATCGATCAGGAAGTACTCCTGCTCGGCGCCGCAGCTGGAGTTCACCGGGGCGATCTCGGTTTCGCCGAGCAGCCTGAGCAGCCGCTGGGCCTGCTTGTTCATCGCGGCATTGGAGCGCAGCAGCGGCGACTTCTTGTCGAGCGCCTCGCCAGTCCAGCTCACGAATACGGTGGGGATGCAGAGCGTCACGCCGTTGGGGGTGCGCATCAGCCAGGCGGGGCTGGTGACATCCCAGGCGGTGTAGCCGCGGGCCTCGAAGGTGGTGCGCAGGCCGCCGTTCGGGAAGGAGGAGCCGTCGGGTTCACCCTGAACCAGCAGCTTTCCGGAGAATTCGGCGATCGCCTTGCCGTCGGACTGGGGCGAGATGAAGCCGTCGTGCTTCTCGGCGGTGAGGTTGGTGAGGGGATAGAAAACGTGGGCGTAATAGAGCGCGCCGCGGGCGCTGGCCCAGTCCTTCATCGCCTGGGCCACCACGTCGGACACCGAGGCATCGAGCTTGCGGCCTTCGCGGATGGAGCGCTGGATCGAGCGAAACACCCCCTTGGGCAGCGCTGAGCGCATCGATTCGAGGCCGAAGACATCGCTGGCCCAGATCTCCTCCAGGGGCGCCGCCGGCTCGACCGGCGTGGGAGGCCGCTGAAGAATCGTCTGGAGGGCCTGGAGGCGGGCTGGGGAGGGCATGGGCGGCTCTGCGGTTGGGGAGATCACTCGGACCAAGCCAACACAAGGGCTGGTGCCTTGCGTTGCAGTGGTCGCTACAGAAAAGAGGAGGGAGTCATGGTTCAGCCGATCGCGGCGGCGTTGGTGAGGTGCGGCTCGACCTCGTGGGCCGACTCTTGGGAGGATCCATGGGGGATTGCCTCGGTGATCACCGTGAAGCCGTCGAGTTGGTGGGCGCCGAAGGTGCGAAGGAAGGGCACATCGGCGGCATCGCGCCCGCGGGCGATCAGCACCCTGCCGCAGCGGGGGAAGTTGTGCCGGGCATCGAACACATGCCAGCGGTCGGCCAGGAACACCTCAAACCAGGCGGAAAAATCCACCGGAGCCTCGCCCGGGGGAATACCGGTGTAGCCCAGGTAGCCGGTGCAGTAGCGGGCTGGGATGTTGAGGCAGCGGCAGAGGCTGATCGCCAGGTGGGCGTAGTCGCGGCAGACCCCGGCACCCTCGGCGAGGCTATCGCTTGCCCGCTTGTGGGGATGGATCGCGTTGTAGTCGAAGCGGATGCGCTCGTGCACCCAGTCGCAGATGGCCTGCACCAGGGTCCAGCCGGGTGGAATTCCCGCGAAGGTGCTCCAGGCCAGCTCCATCAGAGCAGCCGTATCGCAATACGTGCTGGCGTTGAGGAAGCGGTAGCTGTTGATCGGCAGGGCCTCGACCGGGCAGGCGCCCATCGCAGGCAGCACGGGATCGGTTGTGTCTGGGCAGTGGATCGTGGCGGCGTAGCGGAGATTCGTGGTGCCCCCGCGAGCCAGCAGGCGACACCAGCGGTTGCCGCTTTGGTCGGTGAGCACCTCAAAGGTGCGATCGGGGTCCAGGTCCAGGCGCTCCGGGGTCGCCAGATCGCTCACCAGGCTGGTGTGGGGATGCACCAGGGCCAGCAGGGGGGTGGCCGACTCGCAGTGAAGCTGGAGCTGGCAGCCGATGCTCAGATTCACAGGGAAGGGCCAAAGAGGTAATACTTTGGATCCTGCTTCGCCCTGGAGCGGATCCCCCGGCCTGGGGGCGGTCACGACAGGAACCGCTCATCGTCGGGGCGTGCCCGGCACACATCGCCGGCAGAGCGGCGCAGGGCCGCCTTCGCGATACCGCGCAGCCTCGCCATTCTCAGGGCCTGAGCCAGCGTGATCAACCCAACCCCAATCCCCACCACCTGGCTGAGCACGATCTTCCAGTAGGGCAGCGCTTCTACCAGCCCCCCACCAGCAGCAGACCCCCGAAGCCCTCGCCGGTCTGGCCGGCCATCAGGAGCGCGATCCCCCTAATTTGCCAGCCAACCAGGGGCACCGATCCCTGCGCCGGCCACGGAGCCATGAAGCTCGAACCGCTCCGCCTCACCCCCGGCACCGATCTGCTCCTCGCCCTTGCCGGCCTGCCCCTCCAGCGGGGTGAACGGGCCGGCGTGTTGATCAGCGGCATCGGCAGCCTGGCGCCGGTGCGGTTGCGCTTCGCCGGCCGTGATGGGGCCTCCACGCTCCCAGGCGATCACGAGATCCTCAGCCTCGCCGGCAGCCTGAGCATCGATGGGGCCCACCTGCATCTCAGCGTGGCCGATGTGGATGGCCGGGTGACCGGTGGCCATCTCCTGGAAGGCTCCCTGGTTCGCACCACCGCCGAACTGCTGGTGGCCTGGCTGCCGGACTTCACCTTCCGCCGCGTTGTCGACCTGCAAACGGGCTTCCGGGAGTTGCAGATCACCCGCTCGGAGCCGGAACAGCCCGCGGCCATCACCATCACCCGCCCGGGTGATTGCAACGATGCGCGGCGCTGAATCCAGACACCTCCCGGCGCCCTGGCGCTGCAGTCCTTGACGGCACGTTCACCCCAACCAACCACCATGGCTACTGATCAGTTCTATGGCGATCAGATCAGCGTGCAACGGCTGAGCTTCTTCTCCAGCCGCCTCAACGGTGACCACTGGATCTGGGCCCGTAAAGGCGATGCCTGGCGGGAAGGCTTCTTCGCCCGTGAACGCCAGCTCGACCTGCAGGCGGCCTGAGGCCCGTCCTGCAAGGCGGCTCCATCCCCAGCCCCACGGGCCCCGCGGCCAGCCGAGCAGAGGATCTTGTTGGCGGCGTAGCTGCCGATCGCCTTTGCTGAGGGAGCGACCGAGTCACCCTGAGGCTCCTGACACCCTGCCACCATGGCCCCAACCAGGCCAGTGGCGGTTGGAGGCAACCTGATGGCTCAGGATTCAACCCAGCCCCCAGCCCAGCCCGCAGGCAACTCAACAGCGATCGCCCTCACGATCGGCGGTAGCGATTCCGGCGGTGGGGCCGGCATCCAGGCCGATCTCAAGACCTTCACTGCGCTCAAGGTGCACGGCTGTTCGGCCCTGAGCTGTGTCACCGCCCAGAACACCCGCGGCGTTAGCCGGGTTGATGCCCTACCACCCGAGGCGCTCACGGCCCAGATCGAGGCGGTGCTCAGCGATCTGAAGGTGGCGGCCCTCAAGACCGGCATGCTGCTCAACCGCGGCCTGATTGAGGCCACGGCCCGGGCCTTGGCGCCCCTGGCGATCCCGAAGCTGATCGATCCGGTGATGGTGTCGCGGGCTGGGGCGGTGCTGCTGGAGCCCGAGGCGATCCAGGCCTACTGCGATCACCTGCTGCCCCTGGCCGACCTGCTCACCCCCAACCTCCATGAGGCTCATCTGCTTAGCGGCCTGTCGATCGCCTCGGCCGCCGATGTGGAACGGGCTGCTGTGGTGTTGCGAGAGCAGGGGGTGGCGGCGGTGCTGGTGAAGGGGGGTGGGCTGGCGGAGCTGCGAGGCCGCGACTACTTCCTGGCCGGTGCGGAACCAGGGCGCTGGCTGGTGGGCACAGCGATCGACACCCCCCACACCCATGGCAGCGGCTGCACCCTCGGCGCCGCGATCACCGCCCACCGGGCGCGGGGGCTGGCCTTGGCCGATGCGGTGCTGGCCGCCAAGACCTATGTGGAGGGTGGCCTGCGCCATGCCCTGGCTATCGGCGGCGGCCAGGGGCCGCTCTGCCACTGGCATCCGTTGCTCTGAGGCTCCGGGCTGAAGCGTTCTTCCCAAGCTCGGCTCAAGGGTCACACCTGCTGCCCGGGCCCCATAGGGCGCCCTCTCCGCGCCACCTAGCGTGGCCACCATGCAAGCCCCCTCTCCCCTGCTGGAACGCCTCGCCGAGCTGAACGGCATGGGCTCCGGCCGTCGCCGCCTGGTGTTGTTGCTCAGCCAGCTCGGCGATTTCGACAGCCTCGAATACGCCCAGGCCCTGGTGCCGCTGCTGCCCAGGTTGGAGGCCGCTGCCATCAGCCCGCTGGCGATCGCCATCGGCAACGAAGCCGGCGCCGAGCGCTTCTGCGCCTACACCGGCTTCCCCCGCCAGCGCCTGTTGGTGGACGCCGAGCCGAACCTCCACCGGGCCCTGGGGCTCTATCCGGGCCTGGCCACCCCCGGCGGTGCCTGGCCCGCGCTGCTCTTGATGTGTGCGGGTATCGGTTCGCCCGGCACCCTGGCCGAGGTGCTACGCGGCTACACCGGTGATCGCTCCGCTCCCCAGCGCATCGCCGACGACGCCACGATCCAGGCCGGTCCACTGCCTCCCCTGAAGGGTTCCTTCTTCGCCAGGGCGGGGGGCAGCGGTTTCCAGCGCCCCTTCGAGCTGGCCACGGTGCGGCTGGCCAACATGGCCGAGGTGCTCGGCCGATGGCGCACCTATGTCCCGCGCGACGACTTCCTCACCCAGCGGGGCGGCACCTTCCTGCTGGAGGTCGACGACTCGCTCCTCTACAGCTACCGCGACCGCGGCATCCTCGGCTTTTCCGCCACCATGGCGCGGCCGCTGAGCTTCCTGGATCCCTATCTGGTGGATTGAGCTCTTCAGCCGGCCGTGGCGCTGATCCAGGTGGCGGAGATCCAGGCGCCGCTGGCGTCGTAGCGGCGGATCAGTCGCTCCAGTCGTCCTGGGTAGGGCAGCCAGCCCGCCTCCACCGTGAACGCCTGCCGGTGGCTCAACAGTATTGGCGCCAGGCAGTAGGCGCTGTCAGGAAGCAGCAGCAGCCGCTGGGCTCCGGTGCCGCTGGTTTCCAGGGCAGCGCCGATCTGGGTGTGAATGGCGAGGCTTTCGTTGCCATCGCGTTGGATGGCGATGCGGCAGGGGGAGAGATCCGGTTCCGGCCAGTCGGCGTTGATCGTGGCGGCCTCGCCGCTCCAGGAGCCCAGCAGATGATCGGCTTCCAGGGGTGGTCGCTCCGTGGCGCCGCTGCCGGCGCGGAATTCGCGGATCAGCACCAGGCTCTCGAAGGCCCCCTCGGGGCTGTGGAGCTGCACCAGCCGGTGGCGCCGGTCGCCGGCCACAAAGCCGAATTCGGCGCCGAAGGCCGTGCCCGGTGCCACCTGCAGGGAGCCCTTGCAGAAGGAGCCTGAGGCGAAGAACACCACCTGTTTGCCGAGGGAGCGGTACTCCTGGCTGATCTCGCGGGTGGGTGGCGCGTCGGGCCCATTGCCGAAGCGGCGCAGGCTGAAGTGAACCAACCGCTCGTCGTTGCCCTGGGTGAGGCTGAGGATCGAGGGGGTGCAGTCGAGCAGCGTGCCGCTGGCATCGAGGGAGGCGAAGGAGCCGTGCCACTCGCCAAGGTTCTGCAGGAAGTTCTGCCATTGACTTCCCATCGCGGCGTGGTTCCAATTTCCGGAGGTGGGAATCTAGGCAGCGGTTCCAGGAGTCGGAGCCCGGTTCGGCCCTCGCCCTGTTGGTCTCGGCTGCTGCTCGGGGCCGTCCCGTGTTGGCTCATGCGTTGAGCTGATGCTGACCGGCTGAGGTCGCTCACTCAGTCTGGGTGGGCCGTGCATAGGGTGCCGCCATGACGGCCCAACCTCCGGTTTCCCAGCCCCGGCGCATCCTGCTCACGGGCGCCAGTTCTGGCATCGGCTTCGAGGCGGCACGGCTGCTGTTTCAAGCGGGCCATGCCCTCACCCTGCCATGCCGGGATCAGGCCACCGCGGCGGCCACCATGGAGCGGCTGCTGGCGAAGCGCTCCAGCGAAACCCCCACCCTTCACGCTCCCGTCTGCGATCTCGCCGACCTGGCCAGCGTTGCGCGCTGCGCCGCCGAGCTGCTCGAGCGCGGCACGCCGATCGACTCCCTGGTGCTCAATGCCGGCCTCCAGGAGGCCGGGGCCCCCGAACCACGCCGTTCCGCCCAGGGCCACGAGCTCACCATCGCCGTGAACCACCTCGCCCATCAGGCGCTCTGCCAGCGGCTCCTGCCCTTGTTGGATGCGGGCCGCTCCCCCCGGGTGGTGGTCACCGCCTCGGAGGTGCATGATCCCGCCACTGCCGGCGGCCGGGTGGGTCTGCCGGCGGGCTTGGCCAACTTGGAGGGCCTGCGCGGTGGGGCGGGTTTCCTGATGGTGGATGGCCAGTCGGTCTTCATTGCCGAGAAGGCCTACAAGGACAGCAAGCTCTGCAACCTGCTTTTTGCCCGGGAGCTGGCGCGCCGCCTCTGCCTACGGGGCACTCCGATGCCCGTGCTGGCCTGGAGTCCGGGCCTGGTGATCCCTCGCGAGGAAGGCGGCTTCTTCCGCTACAGCCGCCGCCACAACCCCTGGGGACAGCGGCTCTTTGCCCTGGTGGCCCGCGACCTGCTGCGGATCACCGCAAGCCCGCAGCAGGCCGGGTCCCTGCTGGCGGCCCTGGCCACCGATTTCGTGGCGGACGATGGTTTTTGTTATGGCGCCAATCGCCTGCTGGGCCCGGGGCGGCTGCGGTTTGAGCTGGCGGAGCCGAGCGCCGAGGCCCGCGATGATCGGCTGGCTACCGACCTCTGGCAGGTGAGCGCCGACCTGGTGGGGCTGCCTGCTGAGCTGACTCCTGGGGCCGGCTGAGCGTCTGTTTCCCGGCTGAGCGACCGCCTCTCGGTTGAGCTCCCCCCCTGCGAAGGCTGGCGGCGTTCTCACCACCATTCCCTTTAGGACCCTCCGCTCAGCCCCCGAGGTTGCGTCCTGTCAGATCCCACTGCCTTCGCCAAACGTCTCAGAGATCACCTTGGCCTGGGTGATCGTGGTTCCTGCCGCAATGCTGCGGGTCAGCCATACATTGCCGCCGATCTGAGCGCCCTGGCCGATGGTCACCCGGCCCAGAATTGTTGCCCCCGCATAGATCACCACATCATCTTCGACGATCGGATGGCGCGGCTCACCCTTCACCAGCACTCCCTGATCGTCAAGGGGAAAGGATTTCGCCCCAAGGGTCACGGCCTGATATAAGCGCACCCGATCGCCGATTACGGCGGTGCCGCCGATCACCACACCGGTGCCATGGTCGATGAAAAAGCTTTCGCCGATCGTGGCGCCTGGGTGGATATCCACACCGGTGGCCGAGTGGGAGACCTCGGCAATGATGCGGGCGACCAGGGGAGCGCCGAGGCCATGCAGGGCATGGGCGAAGCGGTGATGGATGATCGCCTGCACCCCCGGGTAGCAGACCAGCACCTCATCGAGGCTCTGGGCCGCTGGGTCGCCCCGATAGGCGGCATCCAGGTCGGAATCGAGCAGGGTGCGGATACGGGGCAGCTGGGCGGCGAAGCGGCTGGTGATCGCCGTGGCCTGTTGCTGTTCCTCCAGGCCATGGCTGTCGCCCGAGGTTGCGCGGGCCGCCAGTTCGAGGCGGATCTGATCGCGGAGCGCCAGGAGGGATTCGTGGAGGGTGAGGCCCACGAAGTCATCGATGCTCGCCTCCCGCAGGGCAACGGCACCGTGTTCGGGACCCGAGGGACCGAGTCGACGGGGATAAAGCGCCGCCATGAGGGACTCCATCACCTTGCTGAGCAGCTTCGGCGAGGGCAGCGCCGCCGGCTTGATGGTGCTGCGGTTGTTGAGCGGTGAACGTTCGCGGCACCCCCGCAGGGAGTCCACCAGCTCATCCAGATTCCATCCCTCTGGGCTCACAGCGCCACACCCTGGTCGTTGAACACGCCTTCGAACCGCACCCACATGAGTTCAGGCCCGGCCGTATCGGTCAGAGTACTGCTGCGATCAGCGGCAACGGTCACAGCGTCGATAGCAGCGACTGCAATTGTTGCTAGCGCTCGGATCCGCACCCCCGATAAGGAACTGCCCCTGCGCTGGATGCAAGTCCAGGGCTGGGTAGACACTTGCAGCCATGCCGGTCAGCAGGTTTCAGCATGCCTGAATTACTTCGCGGTGGCGTCGATTGAGGCCTGGCGGGAGCGCTGCGGCCAGCCGTTGGCCGTGTGTCGCAGCTCCAAGAGCTATGCCACGCAGCAAGGGACACTGGCCAGCTGGCTGTGCCGCGCCGAAACGCAAGCGGCCTCGATCGCCTGCAGACCCTATGCAGCCAAGGCCTTCCGAACGGCGCTGCAAGAGATTCGAGCCCTCAGCTGCGAAGCGGATCCGTCGATGTTTGTGCCGCAGCTGCAGGCCCTGGCCGGTGCCACCGGTGTGGCGGTGGTGTTCGTGCCGGCCCCACCGGGCTGCCGGGTGAGTGGTGCCACCCAGTGGCTCAACCTGGATCGTGGATGAAGAGCATGAGGCCGAAGCCGATCGCTTCGCCGCGGATCAATGGATTCCGCCGGCGGCTGCCCAGAAACTGCAGGGGCTGCGCTCCGAACAGGAGGAGAAGGCGGCTGCTATGGCCCTCGGCATTGCTCCGGGCATTGTGGTGGGGCGCTTGCAGCATGAAGGCTGGCTGCCTCGCACCCATCTCAATGGACTGAAGGTGAGCTATCGCTGGTCGGTAGGGGTGAGCAATGACTGACCTGAAACCGGGCTGGCAGCGGGTGAAGTTTGGCGAACTCGCCAACTGCATCAATGCCCGCGTCGAGGACCCATCCAAGGCGGATGTTGACGCCGGAGGTTCACAGGATGACGTGGAGAGCACCAAACTTCGCTTCAATCCAAGCGACATCATTCTCGGGAAAAGGCGTGCCTACCAGTGCAAGCTCGCCGTTGCCGACATTGAAGGCATCTGTTCCGCACACGCAATGGTGCTGCGTTTTGCTGAAGCTACCGCTTCGCCGCGACCAGGAGATCTTCGACAAGGCCTATGGATACGTGAAGCGGTACTACTGATGGTGGGAGGGCTGCATCATGCCACCGTTCAAACCATCCGCTCGGGCCGCACCAGGGCATCAAAATCTTCGCCGCTCAGATGGCCTAGCCCCAGCGCGGCCTCCCGCAGGCTGAGGCCGTGGTGGTGGGCATGTTCGGCGACGGCGGCGGCCCGGTCGTAGCCGATCGCGGGTGTAAGGGCGGTGACCAGCATCAGGCTTCCGGCCAGCAGCGCCTCGATCCGTGCTCGGTCGGGTTCGAGGCCCTCGATACAGAAGCGCCGGAAACCCTCACAGCCCCCAGCCAGCAGCTCGATACTTTCGAGCAGGTTGTGGGCGATCAGGGGCTTATAGACATTCAGCTCGAAGTTGCCCTGGCTGGCGGCCATCTGCACGGCGGTGTTGTTACCCATCACCTGCAGGGCCACCATTGTGAGGCTCTCGCACTGGGTGGGATTCACCTTGCCCGGCATGATCGAGGAGCCCGGTTCGTTCGTCGGCAGCACCAGTTCCCCCAGGCCACAGCGGGGCCCGCTGCCCAGCCAGCGGATGTCATTGGCGATCTTCATCAGGCTCCCCGCCAGCACCGTGAGGGCCCCATGGGCCGCCGCCAGGGGTTCATGCCCAGCCAGCGCTTGAAACTTGTTCGGGGCGCTCGTGAAGGGCAGCTCCAGCCGCTCCGCCAGCCGGGCCGCCACCGCTTTGCCGAAGCCCGGAGGTGCATTGAGCCCGGTGCCCACCGCCGTGCCGCCGATCGCCAGCTGCAACACCTGGGGGAGGCTTGCGTGCAGCGTCTCCAGGCCCAGCTCCAGTTGGGCCGCGTAGCCGCCGAATTCCTGGCCCAGCCGCAGGGGAACCGCATCCTGGAGGTGGGTGCGGCCGATTTTGATCACCTCCGCCCATTGCTCCGCCCGCTGGGCCAGGACCGATCGCAGCGCCTCCACTGCCGGGATCAGCCGCTGCTGCAGTTCGAGCGCCACGGCCACATGCAGCGCGGTGGGGAAGGTGTCGTTGCTCGACTGGCTCAGGTTCACATGGTCGTTCGGATGCACCGGCTGCTTGCTGCCCAGCTCTCCTCCGAGGGCCTCAATCGCCCGGTTGGCGATCACCTCATTGGCGTTCATGTTGGTTTGGGTGCCGGAGCCCGTCTGCCAGACCTTCAACGGGAATTCGCCATCCAGCTCGCCGCCGGCCACCTGCTCCGCCGCCGCCACGATCGCGTCGGCCAGGGCGGCATCCAGGCTGCCCAGGTCGCGATTCACTTCGGCGCAGGCGGCTTTGAGCTCGCCGAAGGCATGCACCACCGCCAGCGGCATCGGCTGGCCGAAGGGAAAGAAATGGATCGAGCGCTGGGTCTGGGCGCCCCAGTACTGATCCGCCGGCACCATCACGGCCCCGAGGCTGTCGCTCTCGCGGCGCTCAGGCCCCGCCGAGCGGGCTTTCTCCCCTGACTCCGGGGCCAGGGTGCTGGCCGGCGCGGGATCGCCGGGGGTAGAAGGGGTCATCGGCCGCCGCTCACCACTTCGCTGTTGAGTTCATTGAAGCTGCGGGTGCTGCCCAGGCCCGAGGGGGCCGGCAGCGGCAGACCCGTGGCCCGGCTCACCGCCCCGTTGATCGCATCCACCTCCACCTGGCCGCTGGCATCGAACACCACCTGGCCTTGGCGGTCGAACACCACCACCTGGGGGATCAGACCGCTCCAGTAGCGGGAGGGATCCCCGACGGGCAGGGCACCGGCGGCGTCCTTGCCGCCCGGTTGCAGGGGGTCGGTGACCAGGGGGATCAGCTCGACGTTGTTACCCCAGAGCCGCTGCAGCTCCGATACCACCGGCGCGAACCGCTTGCTCACGCTGCTGTCATCGAGGTAAAACACCACCACAGCAACCCGGTGCTGCTCCAGGGCCAGGGCCAGGCTGCTGCGCGGCGGTACCAGCGAGCCGTTGCCGGCGTAGAGGGCGAAGATGTTGCCGTCATATCGGTCGTCGTTCAGGCTGGCTTTGGCGGCTGAGCCGAACCCCAGGCTCACCGCCAGGAGCAGCAGCAGTGCGGCGAACGCCCCGATGGTGCGCCGCCAACTTGCCTGCAGCGGCCGCCGCGATGTCGCCCCTGAAGCGAGGATTCCTTCGAGAGTCAGGAAAGCCTGGCTTTCCGGGACCATCGGGGGCGCTGGGCGGCGCTGATCGTTGGTGTGGGGCAAGTCCCGCTGACGGCTGGGCACCATTGTGCCCGTCGTCTTTCAGCTGCGTTCGGTTCGGCCGAGGCTGCGTCCCATCCCCTGGGCGATGCCGCGCCCCACCAGTCCGATCGCCCGGCCCACCACCTGGGTGAGCACCACCACCACGAGGTCGCCGGAGGCCCGGATGAGGCTCTGCAGCTGGGGGGCAAGGGCGTCGCGGGCCTCTAAGGCCAGGGTCACCAGTTGCTGGAGCCAGGGTAACTGCCGCAATTCCCGGTCCCTCGGCTCGGTGAGGGTGATGGTGTCGATCGCCCCGGCTTCAAGACGGAAGAGCGGCCGCCGGCTTTCGTAGAGCTGCACAGGGCGGGTGATCCAGCTGCTCCAGCGCTGCTGGCTGTTGAGCTGGTTTCGCAGCCGTTCGAGATTGCGGGTGGCCAGCAGGTCGGGCCGCAGCAGGTAGCGCCGCAGCTCGGGCCACTCGGCACAGGCGGCGAGCACCTCGGCGCTGATCAGCTCGGCACTGCGCACCAGCCAGTTGGCCAGCAACATCTCCAGATACAGCACCGCCTGGGGTTCATCGGGGCCCAGCAGCCGCCCCTCCACCAGCAGCGGACGGGCCTGCAGAAGGGTGGTGAGCATGGCCCTGGGATCGGGGAGTTCCGGATCAATCACATCAAAATCGGCCGCTCCCACCAGGGTGTCGGCCACGGGGCGGAGTTTCCCCTCGTTCGGCAGTTGCACGTAGGAGCCGGCCATCCGGCGCAGGGCTTGGCGCCGTAGCTCCGGCTGCAGCTCGTTCCAGGCCAGGATCAGCGCGTCGCCCCCGATCTCCTGGTGTTGCAGCCGCCGGCGCAGCAGTTCGAACTGTTCAAGCAGGGCGAGCAGCAGATCGCTGCGACGGTCGGGATGAAGACCATCAAAGGCCAGCAGCTCGCCACTGCGATTGGCGGGCCCCAGGCTGGCCGCCTGGCTGAGACGCTCCCGCAGGGCTTGCCAGATGCCGTCGGCGGTGCGTTGGCGCAGGGTGAGGCTCACCCCTCCCTGGTCAGGCGTCGCTTCGCTGTGGAGCACCGGCTGGCCCACACCGGCGCTGCCCTTGGAAACTGGGGAGCCGCGAAGCTCGAGCCGGGCAGCAGAAGCGGGTCCTGCGCCAGGCGCCGCCGGCTCCCAGGCGCCCTCCCCGGGGCTCCAGGCCATCTGCAGGGGCCCCCAGAGCCAGAGCAGCAGGGAGCGGGCCGCCCGCAGTTCCCGGCGCCGGCCCTCCAGCAGCAGCTGGGCCAGGGGGTTGGCGGGCAGCGGGTCGAGCAGAGCTGAACAGGTGCGCAGTTCCGCATCGATCTGTTGGAGGCCACTCACCAGCAACCATTCCCCCAGACCCAGGGGTGGCCGCACAGGCGGCGGCGGTGCTGGTCCCGAGGCCGGGGCGATCTCCACCACTCGGCCACCGGCCAGGAGGGTGGCCACGCTCTGGCGCAGCAGGCTGGGCTCAGGCTGCTCCAGCAGGCCCTGCACCGGCAGACTCAGGAGCAGTCGCTGGGGGTAGCGGTGGCCCTCCGGGAGCAGGAGCAGCAGCGGCGCGGGTTGCCAGCGATCGAGCAGTTGGCGGGCTTCGGCCTCGAGTCGCTCGGCTGGCGGTGGGCTGGTGACGCTCCAGATCAGTAGCCGTGGTGAAAGACCCTCCTGGGCGGGATCCGCCGTGACGCGATAACCCGCCGGGTCGTCCTCTAGCCAGCGCCGCAACCCCTCACGCTGCAAGGGCTCGGCGAAGAGAAGAAGCCATGGGCCGGGCTCAGCCTTGCGGCGGCTCACGGTCGGGAGTGCGGGTTGGCCCACACCGTAACGAGCGGCTGACGATCCATCCAGGCCTCAATCTTTGCGTCGCGGCTCAGGGGCGGCGCCGGCCACTGAGATGGAGGGTGTAGCTCTCGATGGCGAAACCCGTGGCGGCCTCGATCTGACGCAGCAGGTCGTCGGGCAGCTCCACATCGAGGTCGGTGATGGATCCGGACTCCACGCAGGTCAGGTGGCTGTGGGGATCGGCCCGATAGCC
This sequence comes from Cyanobium sp., assembly GCA_014191755.1. Classification (GTDB taxonomy): domain Bacteria; phylum Cyanobacteriota; class Cyanobacteriia; order PCC-6307; family Cyanobiaceae; genus Cyanobium. The sequence continues at coordinate 25,132 of BJHE01000011.1, read as the reverse complement.
GTAGAGGCGGCCGCTGGCCCGGTCGATGCATTCGATCACCCCGGCCGACTGCAGGGCCTCAAGGTTCTGATAGACGGAGGTATGGCCGATATTGCGACCCAGATCATTGAGCTTCTCGAAGATGTCGCGGGCGCTGAGGTGACTGCGCTCGGCCCAGAGCAGATCGAGTACCATGCGGCGCTGCCTGCTGAGGCGCATGCCGAGGTGGCGGCAACGCTGGTACACGTCATCCACGTTGGCGGGTCGACCGTCGTTGTAGTGGGCCGGCCCGCCGGAGCTGATCTGGGTGTCCTTGGCGGGGGAAGCCCCTAGAGAAAAAGTGGCGAGGGCCACGCTGATTGGATTTCGTGCGTTGCTCTGTTATAGGTCAGCTGATCCAGGAACTGTTTTGTGTCCGCTTGTCAAGTCATGGCCCTTGGCTTGCGGGGTTGGCTCCGATTCCTTCCGTCGGACAACCCGCCAGCCCGTGGAGGTCAGCAGATCGGCAGGCTGTCTGGATCCTGCAGGCGGGCCGGACCGATCGCCTGCAGGGCTTCGGCCAGATCCACCCGACCGTCGTAGAGGGCTCGGCCCACGATCACTCCTTCCACCCCGAGGGGCGCCAGGGAAAGGAGGCTGAGCAAATCCGTGAGATCGCCGATGCCGCCGGAGGCGATCACCGGAATGGAGCTGGCCTGAGCCATACGCCGCAGAAAGGGGAGATTGGGTCCGGCCAGGGTGCCGTCGGTGGCGATGTCGGTGGTGATCAGGGCGGCGACGCCGCTGCCTTCGAAGCTCGCCGCCAGGTCCTCGGCTTCCACATCGCTCGCCTCCAGCCAGCCGCGGGTTGCCACCCGGCCGTTGCGGGCGTCGATGCCCACCACGATGCGTCGCGGATGGCGGCCTGCCAGTTCCCGAACCAGGGCCGGTTGCTCGATCGCCACGGTGCCGAGGATCACCCGGTCGAGGCCGATCGCCAGCAAGGCCTCGGCCCGCTCAAGGCTCCGCACCCCGCCGCCGAGCTGCACCGGGATGGCGAGCGCCGCCACGATCGCCCGCACCACGGCATCGTTCACCGGTTCGCCACTGCGGGCTCCGTCGAGATCCACCAGGTGGAGCCGTTCGGCTCCCTGCCGTTGCCAGGCCAGGGCCTGGGCCACCGGATCGCCTGAGAAGCGGGTCACCTGGTCGTAATCGCCCTGGTGCAGCCGCACGCACTGGCCGTCCAGCAGGTCGATGGCGGGGATGATCTGCATGGCGCGGCGCAGAGACTGCCAGCCAGGCTGCCAGAGCTGCCGGTCGCGCAGGCTCCTTAGCGGCACCACCAGCCGGAAGGAGCGCTCCAGCACCGCCGCCAGCTCCACCGCCCGTTCGCCCCCCTTGCCCCGCTCACCGATCAGCGCGAAATGGCGGTAGCCCCCGCTGCTCGCCAGCGCGGCCGGCTGGGCGGTCCAGGCGATTCCGATCGGCATGGGGCCCACCTTCGGGCGGTTCCACACCAGCATGACCCCGGTGATGGGAGCCGGGCCAACAAGGTCCCCATCCGGGCCGGGCCACCGCCCATCCAGCCGACAGGGGGTTTGAATGGCGGCCGGTTTCACGGCCCGCCCGCGGGTTTCGGCATGGACATCCTGGTGATGGGCGGTACCCGCTTCGTGGGCAAGCCGCTGGTGCGGCTGCTGCAGGACGCCGGCCATTCCCTCACCCTGTTCAGCCGTGGTAATAAGCCTGTGCCCGCCGGGGTGGAACACCTGGTGGGTGACCGCAGCACCCCGGAGGGTCTGCAGCTCCTGGAAGGGCGTCACTTCGATGTGATCGTGGACAGTTCCGGCCGCACCCAGGAGGATTCCAGCGCCGTGATCGCACGCACCGGGGCGCCGAGCCATCGCTTCGTGTATGTGAGTTCAGCCGGCGTCTACGCCGATAGCGAGCTCTGGCCCCTCGATGAGGACAGCCCCACCGATCCGGCCAGCCGCCACGCCGGCAAGGCCGAAACCGAGGACTGGCTGCGCAGCCAGGGCATCCCCTTCACCAGCTTCCGGCCCACTTACATCGTGGGTCCGGGCAACTACAACCCCGTGGAGAGCTGGTTCTTCGACCGCATCGTGCATGGCCGGCCCGTGCCCCTGCCGGGGGATGGCAGCACGATCACCCAACTGGGTCACGTGACCGATCTGGCGGCGGCGATGGCTCGCTCGATCGAGGTTGAAGCCGCCGCCAACCGCATCTACAACTGCAGCGGCCGCCAGGGCATCACCTTCCGTGGCCTGGTTCAGACCGCCGCCCGGGCCGCCGGCAAGGATCCTGCCGCTGTGGAGATCCGCTGCTTCGATCCCGCCGCGCTCGACAAGAAAGCCCGCAAGGCCTTTCCGTTGCGCCTGGCCCACTTCCTCACCGACATCACCCGGGTGCGGCGCGAGCTGGCCTGGGAGCCGGGCTTCGATCTGGAGGCCACCCTGGTGGACAGCTATACCAACGATTACGCCCTGCGGCTGCCCACCAGCCCCGATTTCTCAGCTGACGAGGCACTGCTGGCCGGTTGATCGCGATACCGGCAGAGCCTCTATCGCGTTCACGCCGAACCCTGTGCTTCGAGTTTGAGATTGCGGTGAATCGATCGGTGAAGAAGCGTGCTTCATGGTGTTGCAGAGACGCTCCACCTTCTCCCGCGATCAATTTCCTTCCCCAAGCCGTCCCTGCCTCAGGTAGCCCCAAGCCGAACTGAGTGCCAGGAGCAGCGAGGGCCAGAACAGCCACCAGCCGATCACCTGCATCAGCACCGGCAGCCCGAAGCCCCCTGCTGCTCCGGCCGGCACCCCGAGGGTCCAGTCAGCGGGCCAGAGCAGCAGCAGCAGGGCAAGAAACTGGAGGATCGTTTTCGCTTTGCCCGCCAGGGAGGCGGGACCGCCGCTGCCCTGGCCGGCGCGCCAGCCGGAGATCAGCAGCTCCCGGGCCAGTAACAGCCACACCGCCCAGATGGGCAGCACCCCCAGAGCCGCCAGCCAGATCAGCGGCGCACTGATCAGGATCTTGTCGGTGAGGGGATCGAGGCGGGCACCCCAGACCGAGCCACCGCCGGCGCTGCGGGCCAGGGCCCCATCGGCAGCGTCGCTCAGGCCCCCTAGCAGCAGCAGCCCCCAGGCCAGGCCGGAATATCCGGCCGAAAGAGCTAGAAGCAGCGGCAGGCCCAGCAGGGCCCGGCCGATGGTGAGCAGGTCGGCGAGACGGCGCAGCACGGGCACTCCCAAGGGCACAGCGGGCGGCGGGGCCACCGGATTCAGGCGTGTGACCATCCTGCCCGCTGGCCTTTCAGGTCTGGAGTCGCGCCGGCACAATAGGGAGATTGCAACGGCAGGATCCGGGGATGGTGGTGGAACGGTCGGTGGCGGAGGTGATGACCAGCCCGGTGCTCAGCGTCCAGAGAACGACGCCCCTCCAGGAGGCGGTGAAGTTGATGAGCGAGCACCACGTGAGCGGTCTGGCGGTGGTTGGCGAAGCGGGTGAGTTGGTGGGTGAGCTCACCGAAACCGACCTGATGGTGCGCGAAAGCGGTTTCGACGCCGGTCCCTACGTGATGCTGCTCGATGCGGTGATCTACCTGCGCAATCCGCTGGCGTGGGACCGCCAGGTGCACCAGGTGCTGGGCAGCACGGTGGCCGATGTGATGGGGTCCCAACCCCATGCTTGTGAAGCCACAACCCAGTTGCCGGCAGCGGCAAAGCTGTTGCACGATCGCTCCACTCAGAGATTGTTTGTGTTGGATGCTGAGCGGCGCCCGCTGGGGGTGCTCACCCGCGGTGATGTGGTGCGGGCCTTGGCGGCTGCGGGGTAAGCCCGCCAGCCCGCCGATCAGGGCAGGGGCGGCGGTGAGCTCAGCGGTGGCGGGCCAGCAGATCGAACTGCACGGCGCGGGGATTGAGGTCGAGGCTGAAGGCCTCTCGGCGTTTGGGGTATCGGGGGAAGGCACCGCGCTGCTGCGATCGCCACCTGGGCTCCCACGGCACCACGGGGTGGCTTTCCCCTTCTGGGGTCTGGGCTAGTGGTTCCGCTGCAGAAGAGATACGGGGGCTTGGGTGGAATGAGGGCTCAAACCCTATGGTCGGGCGTCGGCTTGGCAGGCAGGCCCATTGTTGGGCCGTGGGGTTCGCCAGGGAACAACGTTCCCCTCAGCCACCAGCCAGAGCCCATCGGCTTCGGAGTAGGGATGGCCTCCCGTCAAGGAACCGAAGGCAGGCAGCACCAGTTGTTCGCCGTTCGGGCCTTGGTTTCCACGATCGCCCCCTCGCCGATGGGCGAAACAGGGCAGCCGCAGCCGGTCGGCCCCATGACCCACCACCGCCACCGGATGCAGGTGGCCGCAAAGATTGAGATAGCCGGGCCGGGGTTCGGGGCCATGGCTGAGCCAAAGGGGACCGAGGGCGCAGGAGGGTTCCCGCCGCAGCCCCTCCAGCCAGCTGCCCCGCTCGTGGTTGCCATCAATCAACCGCAGCGGGCAACCCAGCAGTTCGGGAAGGGCCACCAGCTTCTGACGCAGTTCGGCGGTGATGCCCACCCGACCATGGATCAGATCACCGAGCACCACCACCTGCTCGGGAAGGAAGCGGTGGGCCAGCTCCAGCAGGGCGTTGAGGCTGGCGGCATCCCCATCGCTGGGCAGGGCCACGCCATGGGCCTGGAACAGCTCGGCTTTGCCGAGATGGAGATCGGCCACCAGCAGGGTGCGCTGTTGCGGATCCCACACGGCCCGCTCGGCGAGTAGATCGAGGCGGTGGCCGTGCCAGATCCAGGGGTGCTGGCCGGAGCCGATGCTCAAGCCACCCCCATCGCCTTCTGGTATGTGGGCCGGTTGCGCGTGGCCTCAATCGCTGCCTGCACCGCCGGATAGGGGCTGAGGTCCACCTGGGGGCAGAAGAGAGGGATATAGGCCAGGTACGACTGCAGCACGCAGTCGGCCGCTCCCCAGCCGGGATCACCCCAGACGCCGGCGAGCAGGTGGGGGCCTGCCGCCAGCAGCCCATCGACCGTGGCGAGCTGGCGGGCGAACTCATCCGGCTGCGCTTCCAGTTGGAACATCGCCGGACCGAGGCTGGCATTGGCGAACAGGAGCCACTGGACCGTCAAGGATCTCCGGGCGGCGGCCGCCTCAGCCCCGCCGGGCTCCTGGGGGTCGAACTCCTCGCCGTAATGCTCGGCCAGGTGGAAGAGGATGGCGCCGCTCTCGAACAGCTTCAGGGGGCCTCCATCGGGGCTGGCGAGGGCGTCATCCACCAGGGCTGGCACCTTGCCGAAGGGATTGATGGTGGTGAAGGGCTCGTGGCGGTGTTCGCCGCTCTTGAGGTCGAGCTGCACGAACGCGTAGGGGATCGCTTTCTCCTCCAGGTACCAGCGCACCATCGAGGCCCGGCTGCGGGCGGCGCCGTAGAGGGTGAGGGTCATGGGGTCGGTGGGGGAGGCCTTTCCATCATCGCCAGACTGGCATCGAGCGTCAGGATCTGGAGGGAAGCGGAGCCCGAGGCAGCCGGCGGGCGGCACCCAGGCGCAGCCGATGCAGCGGCCAGTGCCGATCCTGCCGGCCTGGTTCTCCTGAGCCAGGGTCTGCGATCAGAATTCAGTTCTCAGGGCCCGGCTGATGCTCATGGATGCCAACCCCACGGCGGCCGACCTGCGCCGCCTTGCCCCCTTGCTGCTGGGCCGGGTGCGGCGGGGGATTGTGGGGAGCAGCCGCTACGCCCAGAAACTTCGTGATGCGATCCGGTTGGCCGCCGCCGATCCCAGCGGCGCGCCGGTGCTGATCAGCGGCGAGCCCGGCCTGGAGAAGGACAATATTGCCGCCCTGATTCACTACGGCTCCGCGGCCCGCAAGCAATTGCTGGTGCGTCTCAATTGTGCCCTGCTGCGTCCCGATGGCGCCGAGCTGTTTGCACCGGGGCCCGACGGCAAGGCACTCCTGGAGATCCTCGGTGCCGGCGCGCTCCTGATCGATCAGGTGGATCGTGTCGATCCGGCCCTGCTGCCCCGCCTGCGAGAGCTGGCCCTGGAGCGTCGCTGGCAGGGGCCCGACGGGCTGGAGCACGATTTCCGCGGCAGGATCTATCTCACCTCCGAAACTCACCTCGACGGCTTCGAGGCGATCGATCGGCCGATTCGGGTGCCGCCGCTACGGGTGCGCCGCCAGGACTTGGGCGAATGGTTGCGCTATGGCGTGCGCCAGAAGGCGCGCAGCCTGGGCTGGAGCCCCCCGCCCCAGGTGAGTGCGGCCCTGGTGAAACGGCTGCAGACCTACGACTTCCCCGGCAACATTCGCGAACTTAGCCAGCTGATCGATCGGGCGCTGCGCCAGTGCGCCGCCAGCCGGCCGCCGGTGTTGCCGGAGGATGTGTTCTGGACCGAGCGGCGCCAGCAGGTCCGCGCTCGCTTCGAGCTGTGGCGCTGGAAACCGCAGCTGCGCAACCTGATGCGCTCACCCCGCCTGTGGAACACCCTGCTGTTCGGGGTCGTGAGCTGGGTGTTCGTGCTGGTGAACCTCTGGCTCTGGCTGGGTCCCCAGGACCGGGCCCACAACGGCGGCCTCAACCTCTTTTGGGCCTGGTGGTGGCCGCTGATCCTGCTCACCTATCCCCTGGTGGGACGGCTGTGGTGTTCCTTTTGCCCCTTCATGGTGTGGGGAGAGATCGTCCAGCGGCTGGCGCGACTGCTGGGCTGGCAACCGCAGCGCTGGCCCCGCGGCGACAGCGACCGCTGGGCGGCCCCCCTGCTCGCTGCCGGTTTCGCTGCGATCCTCCTCTGGGAAGCGGTGGCCAACCTCGAGAACACCGCCTGGCTGAGCAGCTGCCTGTTGTTGCTGATCACCGCCGGCGCCGTGGTGGGGTCGCTGGCTTTTGAGAAGCGCTTCTGGTGCCGCTATCTCTGCCCCGTGGGCGGCATGAACGGTTTGTTCGCCAAGTTGGCCATCAGTGAGCTGCGGGCCCAGATCGGCACCTGCAGCGGTAGCTGCACCAGCTTTGCCTGCTTCAAGGGAGGGCCGGCCGAGGGGGAGGGCTACGCCACGGCGGGCTGCCCGGTGGGCACCCATCCGGCCCACCTAGCCGACAACCGCAACTGCGTGCTCTGCCTCACCTGCGCCCAGGCCTGCCCCCATCGATCTGTGACCGTGCGTCTGCGCCCACCGGCCGCTGACCTGCAGCGGTCGATGGATCCCCCAGCCGGTGAGGCGGGGTTGATCCTGGTGCTGGCGGGGGGGCTCTGCCTGCATCACTGGGAGCGGCTGCTGGGGTGGCTGCCCGGAAAGGTGACGGCGCTGGCGAGCGGCCATGGGTGGCCTGCGACGGCCTTCGCCGGAGATTTGGGTTTACAGGTTCATCAGGCATTTTCCTTGAACGAAGGCCCCCTATTGCCCCGATTGGCGATCGGATGCCTAGCCCTAGCCCTGCCCGCGGGCCTCTGGTTGGTAGCGCGCAACGCCGCCGCACGCCTGCTGCCAGGCCGAGTAAGACCCTGGCTGCTGCTGTATGCCCTGCTTCCCCTGCTTTGGGGCTTGATGCTGGCCCATCACCTGGCCCTCGGCATGGCCGAGGGGGGATTGGTGCTGCCGGTGAGCGCTGCACCGCTGCTGGCCGAACCCCGGCTTGGCGAAGGGGCCGGCTCCCTGGCCGCCGTCCTAGCGGGCTTGCCGGCCTGGGCTGCGGATCCCCATGTCATCAGTTTCTGTCAGACCTTGTCCGTGGGTCTGGGCCTGATCGGTTCGGTGGTGCTGCTGCGCCGTTTGCTGCTGCCTGATCGCATCAGCTGGTTGCTGCAGGCATGCAGCACCCTGATCCTGGCTGCTGCCGGGCGTTGGCTGATGGGCGCGGGTTGAGCTTCAGTGAGCGATGGCAAGGCCTCCGCCCAGGAGCTCAACAAGGCCATGATCGAGAGATGCTGCTGGAGCGGCAATCTCGATCAAGCCGGGTATTGGGCCATTGATTGGAAACACGCATTGATCTGAGTGCGCTGGGATCAGAAGCAGAAGGGCAGGTATTGGGTGCGGCAGGCGGTGTAGCCATCCACCAGGGCACCGAGGCCGATCTGGTGGAGGATGCCGAAGCCGGTGAGGCCTTCGACCACGACGCCGATCACAAGGCCCACCATGGCAGCGCGGCCGTTGATCAATTCAACCCGGCGGAGCTGGGCGAGGTGCACCTGACGGTCATTGGTCTCATCGGCTTGGCGGCTGACCCGGGAGGGCTGGGCGGCGGGGGACTGGGCCATGGAACAGCTGCAACTTTGCGATTTCTAACGCATTGGCGGCCGTGTCCGCGATCTACCCTGGTGATGGGGTAAGGCTCAGGTTTTGGTGGCATGCCAGCTGCCGCCGACCACCAGCGGCGCATGACCCACCTGGCGGGGGCGGCCCAGGTACACCCAGGCCTGCCGGCCGTCGTTCAGGGTGAGCATCTGTCGGTCGTAGAGACGGGGGTAGCCCTCCAGCTCGTCGAGCCGCGCCAGCCCGCGCTCCTCCACGGCATACACCTCCCCGATGGCCGTGCCCTCACCGATCACCGCCATCGGGAAGGGGCCCAGGTCGTGCAGGAGCACCCCGCTCAGTTCCGCTTCGCCCTGCCAGCTGGCACCTTCGAGCCAGTGGTGATTCTTTTCACCGCGTTTGAGGGTGCCGTAGACGAACACGAGTTGCCGCTCCTGTGGCAATGCCCCAGGCGCCACGTCGAACGCGCCGTGGGTCACAGGATCCTGGGGCTGCTCGTGCTGCCCCGCTGCTCCCCTTTCACGTTCGGCGCTGCGCAGGCCTCAGGATCATCGTGATCGGCGGGCTGGGCCATGGCGGCAGCCGCTGATCGGCAGGCCGTTGATAATGCACAGGTTTGCACCGGTTTCGATGACCATCGCCCTGCTGATCGCCTTGGCCGGTTCCCTGGCCCTGATGGCTTACATCGTGAAGCGGCTCGAGCGCGCCTGAATCCAGCCATCAGAGACCCTCAGCCCGCTCCGCATCGGCCCGCAGCCGGGCCAGCCGCTCCAGCACCGATTCATTGCTCATGCGGTTGTTGAGCCGCTCGGCCAGCAGCGGAAAGGCCAGGGGGCCAGGCCTTGGCGGGAGCTCCAGCACCACCATTGCGCCGCGTAGACGCTCCAGGGACGCCGCGATCCTCTCCACCTCCAGCTGTTCACGCAGCACCTCAGCCCTGGCCTGAGCCAGCAGGCGGTTGCCGGGTTCATGGCGGCTGAACACATCGAAGAGCAGGGCCGCGCTGATCTGCAGCTGGCCGCCGCTCTTGCCCTTGCCTGGATAGCCGTTGTTCACCAGCCCCGCTACCTGGGCGATAGCGCGGAAGCGGCGGCGACAGAGCTCCGACAGGTTGATCGCCATCGCCAGATCCTCCAGCAGGTCTTCGCCTGCCAGCAAGGCCTCGCCGTGCTGCTTGAACAGCTCGGCGAATGGGTAGCCGCGGGGGGCCAGCAGCTCGAAGCCGTAATCGTTGACCGACACCGTGATCGTGCCCCGCTGGTGGCGCGCGAGACGCCAGGCCCAGAGGAAGCCGATGCCCTCATGCACGAAGCGTCCCTCAAAGGGGTAGGCGTAGAGGTGGCTGCCCTCGCGGCTGCGGCAGACCTCCACCAGCAGCTCGCCGGGCCCGGGGATGCGGGAGAGATCCCTCTGGCGATCGAGAAGAGGAGCCAGAGCCAGGAGCTCGGGGCTGTCCAGCTGACCGGCAGCGCAGCGGCTCAACTCCTGGCGCAGGTGGTGGCTGAGCAGATCGGAGAGGGACAGCTGGCCGCCGGCCCAGGCCGGCACGGTGCTGCTTTTCTTGCTGGAGGCCTTCACCTGGGCGGTCATCTCCCGCAGCCGCACGAACTCCAATCCCCGGCCAGCAAAGAAAAAGGTGTCGCCCGGCTTGAGCCGCGACACGAACATCTCCTCCACATGGCCAAGCACTGCCCCTCGCACGTAGCGCACCGTGACGGCGCGATCGGCGGTGATTGTGCCGATCTGGAGCCGGTGGAGCCGGGCGATGGCGGGCTCCTTGACCCGGTAGCGGAAGGGGGTGAAGGGGGCTGGCTCCCGCTCCAGCTTGCGGAAGCGCGGGTAGGCCCCGAGGCAATCGCCCCCGTGCTCGAGAAATCGCAGACACCAGTCCCAATCGTCGCGGGACAGCTCGCGGAAGTTCCAGCAGCGGCGCACCGTTTCCCATTCCAGCTCAGGTTCGAACCCCGGCCCACAGGCCAGACCGGTGAGGTGTTGCAGCAGCACATCCAGCGGTGCCTGGGGCGGTGTGCGGTGTTCCACCAGCCCTGCCGCCAATCCCCGCCGCATGGCGCTCACTTCCAGCAGTTCCAGGGCGTTGGTGGGTAGAAACAGCACTTCGCTGCAGCCCCCTGGCCGGTGGGCTGAGCGGCCGGAACGCTGCAGCAGCCGCGCCAGGTTCTTGGCGCTGCCGATCTGCACCACCCGCTCCACCGGCTGGAAATCCACCCCCAGATCCAGGGAGCTGGTGCACACAACCCAGCGGATTGATCCCTCCTTCACCCCCGCCTCGATCGCCTCCCGCTCGGCTCGCTCGATGGCGCTGTGGTGGAGGGCCAGGGACCCCTCCATCTCCGGGCAGGCCCAGCGCAGGCACTGGAACCAGCGTTCCGCCTGGTTGCGAGTGTTGGTGAACAGCAGGGTGGAGATCCCTGGATCGAGAGCTCCCACCAGCACCTCGTGCATGCGCAGCCCTAGGTGGCCGGCCCAGGGAAAGCCGTCGATCGCTTCGGGCAGCAGGCTGCGGATCGAGGTGGAGCGCTCCAGGGCGGCGCTGATGATCTCCGGTTCGCAGTCCGTGCCCACGGCTGCACGGGCCGCCTCCTCGAGGTTGCCGATCGTGGCGCTGATCGCCCAGGTGCGCAGTTCCGGCCGCAGACGCCGCAGCCACCCGAGGCAGAGTTCGGTCTGGCTGCCGCGCTTGCTGCCGAGCAGTTCATGCCATTCATCGATCACCACGGCCCGCAGCCCGCTGAACAGCCGTTCGGCATGGGGGCCGCTCAGCAGCAGTGCCAGCGATTCCGGGGTGGTGATCAGGATCTCGGGGGGCGCCTTGAGCTGGCGGCTGCGCTCAGTGCTGGGGGTGTCGCCGTTGCGCAGGCCCACCCGCAGGGGCCAGCCCATCGCCTCGATCGGTTCGCGGATCGCCAGGGCCAAGTCGCGGCTGAGGGCCCGCAACGGGGTGAGGATCAGCAGGTTGATCCCAAGGCCGCCCGTCCCGGACTGGGCCTCCTTGCCCCGTTTGCCCCTGCCCTCCCCTGCGGCGCCGCCGGCTCTTTGAGCTTCCCCTTGGGCTGGGCCGTCCCCGCAGTTGACCAGGGGTGCCGCAATCGTTCCTTGCTCCTGGGCAGCGGCAAGGAGCACGGCGATTGGCCCCATCACTGCCGCGTAGGTTTTGCCGGAGCCAGTGGGCACCTGCACCAGGCCGCTACGGCCCTCCAGGAAGGCCTGCCAACAGCGGCGCTGGAAGGGCATCGGGGTCCAGCCCTTGCGCTCAAACCAGGCCTCGATCGGTGCCAGGGGATCGGCGCCAGAGGTGGCGCAACCCTGCGGGTCAGTCGGGGCCTGCTGGAGTTTTGGGGGCAGCAGCTGTGGTTCGGCTTTGCCGCGAGCCCTTGCTGAGGCTGACGGTAGGGCCACTGCGCCGGACGGGGCGCTGGGGCGATTCAAAGCTGCGCCCGCTGGGTTTCGTCCCTGCTTCGTCTCCCGTCTTTCAGCGCTGCCGGAGCCAGGCCGCTGGTCCGCGCCAGAGGTGGACATCGGGGCTGCCCGGCGGGTGCGCGTCAATGCGGGATCAGGGCCAAGGCCGCCGCGAGGGTATCGGCTTCGGCGGCCGGTTTGTCGCGGCGCCAGCGGCTGATGCGGGGAAAGCGCACCGCCAGCCCGCTGCGGTGGCGGCTTGAGCGCTGCACCGCTTCGAAGGCCAGTTCGAACACCAACTCCGGCGCCACCGCCCGCACCGGTCCAAACCGCTCGGTGGTGTGGCGACGGATCCAGCGATCCAGCTCCTGGATCTCGGCGTCGCTGAGGCCGGAGTATGCGCTGGCGAAGCTCACCAGCCGTCGCTGCTGGCCTGGCGCGGCCGTGCCATCGCCTGGCGCCGTGCCCTCCAGGGGCGATGAAGCCAAGGGGGCAGCATCGGCTTCAGTGGAATCGGCCGCGGCCCAGAGTCCGAAGGTGTAGTCGGTGTAGAGATTGGCGCGGCGGCCACTGCCGTTGCGCGCATAGAGCAGCACCGCATCGAGGCGCATCGGCTCAAGTTTGTGTTTCCACCAGCTGCCTCGCCGCCGCCCGCTCCCGTAGGGCGAGGCCAGATGCTTCAGCATCAGCCCTTCGGCACCGGCATCTCGGGCCTTCTCGCGCCAGGCCTCCAGGTCGTTCCAGTCCGATAGCGGCAGGTCATTGGAGAGCCGCAGCGCACCCGACACACCGCTGGCCAACAGCTGCATGAGGCGCTCCCGGCGCCGCTGCAGCGGCTCCTTGCGCCGGTCGATCCCTTCGCTTTCCAGCAGGTCGTAGGCCACGAAGGCGGCCGGCATGGAACGCAGCAGGGTCGCCGAGGGACTGCGCCGGCCCAGGCGCCGTTGCAGCACGGCAAAAGGTTCCGGCCGTTCCTGCCCGGCGGGCCAGACCAGCACCTCCCCATCCAGCACCAGACCATCGGGAAGGGTGTTGGCCTGCTCCAGCAGATCGGGGAAGCTCCCATTGATCAACTCCTCGCCGCGGCTCCAGAGAAAGCCGGCACCTCCGCGCCGGATCAGCTGGCCACGGATGCCATCCCATTTCCACTCCACCAGCCATTGGGCTGGATCGAGGTCGCTGAGCCGCCCGGCATCGAGCGGACTGGCCAGAAAGAAGGGATAGGGGCGGCTAGAGGGGCGTTCTTGGCTGGGATCGGGCCGCAGCAGCTCGTTAAACGCCGCTGCACTCGGCTCAAAGGGCCCCATCAGCCGCTGCTGCAACTCAACGCTCTCCAACCCGGACAGGGTTGCCAAGGCCCGGATCACGAGCCCCGCACCCACCCCCACCCGGAAGGAGCCCGTGAGGAGTTTCACCATCACCAGCACTTCTTCGGCGGAGAGCCCTCGCCAGAGCCGCTGGATCTCCAACGTTTGCTCTGCCTCAGGCAGGGCGGCAAGGCCGGGCAGGATCCGCTCCATCCATCGATGCAGTGGCAGGGCGGCGTCGACTCTGGCTTCACCCTCCTGGGGCGAGGTCGCTAGTCCTGAGGCTGACTCCGCGTTTCCACCCACCAGCAGCGCGATCGTTTCAGCGCTGTCTCCCACCTGGGCATGGCTGGCCTGGAACAGCCATTCCGGCATGGCGGTTGCGTCCAGGGCGATCTCGCGTAGCCGGCGGGCGGTGAGCAGGCGACGCCGCTGTTTGCCTAGGAGGCAGTGGAGAGCCCAGGCGGCGTCCTCGGGAGGCACGCTGCCGAAATGGGCCACGAGGGCAGCCACCCGCTCATGGCTACCCGTGCTGCGATCAAGCTGCCGAAACAGCTGGCAGAACTGGCGCATAGGTCCATTGTGCCCTCACCGGACCCGCCGCTGTCCAGGTGAGGGCACCAATCCAGCTCGTCTAGTCGCTCGCGGTTATGTCATGGTGCCTCTCTCAGACCCCAACGGCTGCGTGTGAGCAGGTCGTCGAGATCCCGCAAAGATTCCCATCTCTTTTCGAGGGCATCAGAAGGTTTTTGAGGGCATTGATGGTTTAAACAGAACTTAAAATCTTGGGGTAAGTCCAATACTCCTGTGCCAAAATTTGGATCACACCATTATTCCATTCCAGGTTTCCTGAAGCGGCTTCGACTCGGTTGCACCCACCCCCTTGTGCGAAGGGTTCAGTCCTGCGCTCTCACCGCCCAGCTCAGAAGGGTGAGCGAGGGCGGGGCCGCAGCTCGTTGTTGGCGTGCACGGTGCCGTTCCCCATGGCTGCAGGAAGGGCTCCGTTGCTATGGCGAAGAGCATCTTCGAGCAGAAAGGCACAAAGATTGGACATCGAGCGGCCCTCTTCCTCGGAACGTTTCAGCAATTCGTCGTGCACGTGGAAACTGAGGGTGATCGAGATGCGTCGCGGTTGACGTTGCAGGATGCGTAGTCGTTCGTTCATGTGGACCCCATGTAAAGCGGGTAGAGCGTGGTTAACCCACGAGCAGTCGCCCTCACATTCAAAGCATGATCATCCAATTTAATCCCTCCCCACAACTATTATGAGGCGCCTCGGCTGCAAATTGCAGCAGCCGCGTTGGCATCGGTCGAACCGCGTGTGCCCGGAGCTTGCCTCGATCCGCAGCATCTCCTCAGCGGTTACGATTGATTGGGGGTTTAAGACTACTTATGCGTGTTCTGATCATTCATCAGAATTTCCCGGGCCAATATCGGCACCTCGTGGGAGCACTCATCGCTCGCGGCGACGAGGTTCAGGCGATCGGCGCTCCCAACGCCCCGGGGATGGCGGGTGTGTCTTGCTTCCGTTATCGGCTGCCTTCCGTTGGCGCCGTGCCGGCGGTGCATCCCTGGGCCCAGGATTTCCAGGTCAAGGTGATCCGAGCCGAGGCCGTGCTCAGGCTCCTGAGCGAACGTTCCGACCAGATCGTCAGGCCTGATCTGATCCTGGGCCATCCAGGTTGGGGGGAACTGCTGGGGATCAAGGACCACTGGGCCGATGTTCCGGTGCTCCATCAGCTGGAGTTCGTGTACCAGCTCCAGGGGGCCGACACCGGTTTCGATCCCGAGTTCCCCATCGCCCTTGGCTCCCAAACCCGGTTGCGGCTGCGGCGGGCCACCCAGTTGATGGCCTTCCATGATCTCGACTGGGCCCTGGCTCCCACCCGTTGGCAGGCCACCACCGCCCCTGCTGCCTTCCGGGATCGGGTGTCAGTGATCCACGAAGGCATCGACACCACCGCGATTGCACCCCGCCTGGGTTCCCAGGTGAACCTGGAGAAGCGAGGGCTCCGCTTCGAGCCCGGCGACGAGGTGGTGAGTTTTGTGGCCCGCAATCTGGAGCCCTATCGGGGATTTCATACCTTTCTGCGCGCCTTGCCGCTGCTGCAGAAGCTGCGGCCGCGGGCCCACATGATCCTGGTGGGGGGCGAGGGCGTCAGCTATGGGCCTCCGCCTGCCGAGGGTGGCAGCTGGAAGCAGGTGCTGCTCGCCGAGCTGGAGGGTCAGCTCGATCTGGGCCGCATTCATTTCGTGGGCCAGGTTCCCCACCCTGTGCTACACGACCTGTTCCGGGTGTGCGCCTGCCATGTTTACCTCACCTATCCCTTCGTACTGAGTTGGAGCCTGCTGGAGGCCATGGCCTGCGGAGCCGTGGTGATCGGTTCAGACACCCCACCCGTGGCGGAGGTGATCAGCCATGGTGTCAATGGTCTGCTGGTGGATTTCTTTTCGCACGAAGCCCTCGCCGAGCGGGTGGCCGAAGTTCTCGCCGATCCCGCTGCGCACCGTGCGCTCGCCCTGGAGGCGCGTCGCACCGTGCAGCAGCATTTCGACCTGCACGGCGTTTGCCTGCCCCGTCAGCTCGCCCTAGTCGACTGGCTGGCCGCTGGTGGATCCGCCCGAGGGACCTTCTCCCCGCAAGGGGCTGGCTCCCCGCAAGGGGCTGGTGCGAATGGCGGCAGCAACGCATTGGCTCCTTATCCGGCTCTCTCCTCCTGGATGGGCACCGCGTCGCCCGGTAGCTCCTGATCCTCGGAAGACTCCCCCTCGGCCTCAGCAGCCCGCCCTGTCGCCAGGGGTTCGGCGGCGAGTCCCTCCACTTCCCGGAGATAGCGGGCCAGCACCTCCCCCTGGCCGTGGGTCACCAGCACGTTTCGGGCGCCGCTCTCGCGCACCGTGCGCAGCAGTCCATCCCAGTCGGCGTGGTCAGAGAGCACGAAGCCCCGACCGGAACCCCGCCGCCGCCGCACCCCCCGCACGGCCATCCAGCCGCTGGCGAAGCCGGTCTGGGCGCCGGCAAGCCGTTTCATCCAGCTACTCGTGGCGGCGGCGGGTGGGGCCAACACCAGGCGCCCGGCCAGGCTGGTGCCCCGATCCAGCTCGGCCAGTGGCCGGGTGGGGGGCAGCTCCACGCCCGCTTGGCGGTAGGGCTCGATCAGCGCATGTACCGCCCCGTGCAGGAGCACCTCCTCCTCCACCCCCAGCTGCCGCAGCTCCGCCAGCACCCGCTGGGCCTTGCCAAAGGCATAGCAGAAGAGCACCGAGGGCCGAGTCGGAGCGTCCCTCCACCAGTCCAGCAGCTCCGCCACCACCTGCCGGCCCGTTCGCCAGCGGTAGATCGGCAGCCCGAAGGTGGCTTCGGTGATCAGCCCATCAGCACGCACCGGCTCGAAGGGTTCACAGCTCGGGTCGGCCTGGCGCTTGTAATCACCGCTCACCAGCCAGCTTTCACCGCCCGCCTCCAGTCGGATCTGGGCCGAGCCGAGCACGTGACCGGCGGAATGGAAGGAGATCCGCGCATCCCCGAGTCGGAATTCCTGGCCGTAGGTCAGCGGATGCAGCTGGATGCCGGCCCCGAGGCGCCGGCGCAGGATTCCCTCGCTGCTGGCGATCGCCCAGTAGGCACCGCTGCCGGGGCGGGCATGGTCGGCGTGGGCGTGGGTGAGCAGGGCCCTGGGCACCGGCCGAACCGGATCGATCCAGGCCCCGGCGGCCGGGCAGTACAGGCCCTCGGGGGTGAGCCGCAGCAGGCCATCGGGCGGTAGAACCATCGCGGCGGGGCCGTTCGTGCCGTGTTTCAGGCGCTCATGGCGAGCATGCGTTCGATCGGAGCGAGGGCCCGCAGCCGCAGTTCCTCGTCGAGTTCGATGCGCGGCTCCAGGGTGGCCAGGCAGTGCCACAGCTTTTCCAGGGTGTTGAGGCGCATGTAAGGACAGGCGTTGCAGCTGCAGCCATCGCTGCCTGGAACGGGATAAAAGGCCTTTTCGGGCACCCGCCGCTGCATCTGGTGCAGGATGCCCGGCTCGGTGAGCACGATGAAGGCCGGGGCCTCGCTGGTCTGGGCCCGCTGCAGCAGCTTGCTGGTGGAGCCGATGAAGTCGGCCAGATCGAGCAGCTGCTGCTGGCATTCGGGGTGAGCGATCACCTCGGCTTCGGGATGTTCGAGCCTCAGCTCCAGCAATGCCTGCTCGCTGAAGGTTTCGTGCACGATGCAGCTGCCGGGCCAGAGCGTGAGCTCCCGGCCGCTCTGGCGGGCCACCCAACGGCCCAGGTTGGCATCGGGTGCGAACAGGATTGGCCGATCCTTAGGCAGTTGTTGCACCAGCTGTACCGCGTTGCTGCTGGTGCAGATCAGGTCGCTCTGGGCCTTCACCGCCGCAGAGCAATTGATATAACTCACCACGATGTGGTCGCTGTGGCGGGCCCGGAAGGCGGCGAACTCATCGGCAGGACAGGCATCGGCGAGGCTGCAGCCCGCCGCCAGGTCGGGGAGCACCACGATGCGGCCCGGATTGAGAATCTTTGCCGTCTCGGCCATGAAGTGAACGCCGCAGAACACGATCACATCGGCTTCGGTGCTGGCGGCACGGCGGGCGAGCTCGAGCGAATCACCGATCACATCGGCGATGTCCTGAATGGCGTCGTCCTGGTAGTAGTGCGCCAGGATCACTGCGTTCCGCTCACGGCGCAGGGCATCGATCGCTTCGGGCAGCTGGGCTGGAGGCGGTGCCGGTGGAGCCGTCGCCGGGGGATGGCTCGACCGTGCGGCCGGAAAGTCGGTGACCGTGGACTGAACCGTGGACTGAATGGATGAAGCGACGCTCAACCGGGGCCTCGGGTCGGGCAGGATGGGTCCAGCCTAAGGAGGGCTTTCTTTGGGCGTGTTGCAGATCGCCATCGCCGGTGACCTTCACGACCAGTGGGATCACAGCGACCATGCCGTGCTGGAGGACATCCGCCCAGACGCCCTGCTGGTGGTGGGCGACCTGAGCGACGGCAGGACGCGCATACCCGGTCTGCTCCGGCAGCTTCGCCTTCCCCTGGCCTGTGTGCTGGGCAACCACGACACCGGCCGGGATTCCAGTGGTGGCCGTCTGCGTCACCAGCTGGACCTGCTCGGGGATCTCCACTGCGGCTGGTCCCTGCGCACCCTCACACCCCCCGGTCTGGCGGTGGTGGGCGGACGCCCCGCCACCGCCGGGGGGGGGCACCATCTTTCTCAGGCCGCCACAGCTGTGTTCGGCCCGGTGGATCTGGAGGATTCGGCCCGGCGTATCGAGCGGGCCGCCCTGGCCGCCGATCCGGCCCTCCCCTTGGTGCTCCTGGCCCATTGCGGGCCCACGGGCCTGGGGAGTGAGGCCCGTGACCCCTGCGGACGCGACTGGAAGCGGCAGCCCTGCGACTGGGGAGACCATGATCTCGCCCTGGCCTTGGAGCGGATCCGCGCCCGGCGCCCGGTGCCCCTGGTGGTGTTTGGCCACATGCACCACACCCTGCGCCGCCAGCAGGGGGAGCGCATCACCTTCCTGCGGGACCGCCGCGGCACCGCCTATCTCAATGCCGCCTGCGTGCCCCGCCATGGGGAGGATGAGCACGGCCGCCCGCTTCGTCACTTCAGCTGGATCCATCTGGGCCAAGAGGGGGTGGAGCGGGCCAGCCATCGTTGGTATGGGTTGGGCGGGGAACTCCTCTATGAGGAGCTGCTCTGGTGCGCCGCGCCCCGGCAGGTTCCGCCTTCGCTGCGCGCAGAGGTGTTGGACTTCAGCCCGCAGAGCTCCTCCTCCATCCCCTCGCCACCGGTGCTGGAGCGATGCTGATCTATGCGGCCCTGAGCAGCCACGGCTTCGGCCATGGATCGCGCACGGCATCGGTGCTCACCGAACTGGCCGCTCTCCGGCCCGATTGGCGCCTGGTGGTGTCGAGCGGTTTGCCGGCCTCCTTTCTCAAGCTGGCCTTTGGATCGGTGCCGTTCGAACACCGGCCCTGTCAGTGGGATGTGGGGGTGGTGCAGGCCGATGCCCTCGGCAGCGATGAGCCTGGCACTCTGGCGGCCCTGGAGGTTCTCGACCGCGAGCTGCCGGGTCGATTGGCGAAGGAGGCGGCCTGGCTCACGGCCCAGGCTGAACCGGCTTTGGTGCTCGCGGATGTGCCCCCAGCCGCGGCGCAACTGGCCAGGGGGTTGGCTCTGCCGCTGGTGTGGTTGGCGAGCTTCGGCTGGGATGCCATCTATGCCCCGATGGGTGGCCCCTTCCTCGAGCGCGCCGAGCGCTGCCGGGAGCTCTACGCCCAGGGGGATCTGCTGCTGCACTGCCCCCTCTCGCTGCCGATGGACTGGGGCGTGCCCAGCGTTGCGATCGGCATCACCAGTTCCCGGCCCCGCTTCGATCCGGCCGAGCTGGCGCAGCGGCTGGGCCTGCCCCGCGATCGGGAGCGCTGCGTGCTGGTGAGCTTCGGAGGCCTTGGCAAGGCCTATGACCCCGCCCTCCTGCGCCGCTGGCCAGACCACATTCTGATCGGGCCGGACCGGGCCCTGGAGGGTGAAGCCAATGGACGGGTGCTGCTACCTGGGCTGCGCCCGATCGATCTGATGCCCTTGTGCTCTCGGTTGATCACCAAGGCCGGCTACAGCAGTTTCTGCGAAGCTTTCAGCCAGGGGGTGGGTATCCACCTGGTGCGCCGCAGTGGTTTTGCCGAGGCGCCCGTGCTGGAGCGCGATCTGCAGCGCCACGGCGAGAACCGCATCATCGATCCCGCGGCCTTTGAGCGGGGGGACTGGGAGCTGGACCAGCCCCTGCGACCGCCCACACACGGACCTCTGCCCCTGGATGGGGCTCGGGCTGCGGCCCAGGCCTTGCTGCACCTCGCCGAAGCGCGATCAGCAGTACCGATCAATGCGCTGGAGAGGGTTTGAAATTCTGTTCTATCGCCTGGCTGAATTGCAGCGGGTCACAGAGATTTGAAACTGCGACGTAATTTCTGATACAGGTGGACAGTTGTGCGAGCGTCACTGTCACGATCGCGTCGGTTGGGATCGATAGGCATTGTTAGCCGAACTTTCCGATCCATTCTGCATCCGATTTCCTGAGCGTCATTCCTCACACCGACTTGCTTCGCTTGTCAACCCCTGGCGCTCCCGAGAAATCCCGCATCCTCTCCCCGCTTCGGGGTCTGGTTCGGTCCCGTCCTCCGCAGTCATTGTTTTGCCGATTCTTCAGCGTTCCCGTCTGGCATTGATTGCCTCCGGCCTCGCCTTGAGCGTCGCCACGCCTGCCCACGCTGCCGATCCTTCCCAGTCCTGGGTCCTCACCCTTCCCCAGGCCTCCCAGCCCCACCAAGTGGCCTACCTGCCGCCGCTGCCTGCCGCCCCCCGGGTTTTCGGCATGACTGCGGAGCGTCGGGCCATGCTCAACACGATCCGTTATGCGGAAGGCACCTGGGTGAACGGCCATCCGATGGGCTACCAGATGCTGTTCGGCGGCTCCTTCACCCCCAGCCTCCATCGCCACCCCGACCGGGTGATGTACTCCACTCGTTACGCCAGCGCCGCAGCCGGGGCGTACCAGTTCATGCCCTTCACTTGGTCCATGGCCTCCCGGGTCCTGGGGCTGCAGGATTTCCGCCCCGATTCTCAGGATCAGGCCGCACTCTTCCTGATTGAGCGCCGCGGTGCCCTCACCATGGTGGATCGTGGCCTAATGACCCCCGATCTGGCTGCCCGACTCTCGCCGGAGTGGGCCTCCTTCCCCACCCTGGCCGGAGCCAGTTACTACGGCCAGCCGGTTAAGCGTTTCGACGATCTGAAGCGCTTTTATGAAGACAATCTTTCACAGTTGCGCCAGGCCGGTGAACCGGCCTGGCAGACCGTGGCCATCCGCCAAGTCCAGCCCGCGGTGGCTCCAATTCAACCCGAAGTGGCGGAACAGCTGCAATCGGAGGAACAGCCTGAAGCTTCAACCAGTAATAACTTCGAGTCACCCACCGGTCGTTTGGATCCCTCTGGCCGTTTTTGATCGCGTTCCCAACCCGATCCATCGCAACCCCGATGTTCTGAACATCGGGGTTTTTTGCTGGGAACCCTGCTCCAGCTGCCGCTTAACCCTCGCCTTTGTCCTGTAGGCGGGCCTTGCCCACGGTCTGTTGGGCGATCAGATAAGCCACCACGGCGGCGGCAAGGAAGCCCAGGCCATTGCGGGCCAGAGGCAAGAGATCGCTGGTGCGGGTCACGATCGGTGCCACCCCGAACACCCCGAACAGGATCAGCCACAGCGGTGAGAGCAGCAGCACCCAGGCCCATTCCACCGTGCGTTCGGCGTCGCGGGGAAAGGCCGCGAAGCCCACGATCAGACCGCCCAGAATCGAACTGCAGAGGGTGAGCAGCCATTGCTCCTGGGGCAGGCCCGGCACCACTTGGCAGCCGCCCATGGCCAGACATCCCTTCACCGCATGCAGGGAGTCGAGGATGGAGCCGTCCTCGCCGTGGTCGCGCACGTAGTACTGGTTGCCATAGCGGGTCTGCAGCTCCACCCAGAAGGTGCGGGGCATCAGGGAGAAGAGGGCATCGCCCACGTTGAAGTTGAGCAGGTTGCCGCCGCGGGGATCTGCCACCAGCACCAGGCTGCGCTGATCCAGCTTCCAGAAGTCGCGAATCGCCAGGCCTGGGGTGCGTTCGTATTGCGTGAGCACCCGCAGCTTCCAGCCGCTGGTGCGCTCGAACTCGTCGAGTTCGCTTTCCAGGGCGGTGCGCTGCTTGTCGGTGAGGGCCTTGGCAAGGTCGATCACCGGCGTGGGGTGGTCGGGCAGCAGCTCGGGGTTGTCGTAGGCCCAGGCACCGCCTGCGGTGGTGGGCAGGAGCAGGCAACCGAGGGCGAGCAGGCCCCCGGCCAGGCGCAGGGCCCACCGCTTCAGCAATCGGACCGGCAGGCTCGGCATGGTGGTGGGGGCATGGGCGAGCATTCTCTCCGCTGCTGGGTTCCCACCGCGTGGTTTCCGGATCCGATTCCCTGGCTGATGCCGGGCGCGAGGCTCGCGGGCAGTCGCCTGCACCGCTTGCCGCCGGCTCCGATTCCGGAGCCATGCAATCTCAACGCCCGGCAGGTTCACCGGGGGCGCCCCCTTGGCTGGTGGAGCGGCTCCTGGCGGCGGGCGGTGCCGTGCCCTTCCGCACCTACATGGAGTGGGCGCTCCATGATCCCGTCCATGGCGCCTATGGAGCGGGGCGTTTGCGGATTGGTCCCCGCGGCGACTTCGCCACCTCCCCGAGCCTGGGGGCCAGTTTTGCCGGCCTCCTGGCTCCCCAGCTGGTGGACTGGTTGCTGGAGCTTGGTCCTGGTCCCCTTGCCCTGGTGGAGACCGGTCCCGGGGAGGGCGAGCTGGCCCTGCAGCTGGCCACGGCCCTGGCGGCCGGCTGGCCCGATCTGGCGGCGCGGCTGGAGCTGCTGCTCGTGGAGCCCAACCCCGGCATGGAGACGCGCCAGCGCCGGCTTCTGGCCGCTGCTCCCCTCCCCTGCCGCTGGCTGGCCTGGCCCGATCTGGCTGCCCGACCGGTGCGGGGCGTGATGCTGGCCCATGAGGTGCTCGATGCCCTCGCGGTGGAGCGGATCACCTGGGATGGCGGCATGTGGCGCCTGCAGGAGGTGGCCCTGGGAGCGGATCGGGGGCTGGCGCTCCGCGCCGGGCCGCCCCTGGAACCCCAGGCGCTCAATGAGCTGGCTGGCCTCGGTCTGGATACGGCCGCGCCGGGCCTGCCGAGCGGCTGGAGCAGCGAACTCCATCCGGGCTGTACGCCTTGGCTGGAGGCGGCCGGCACCAGCCTGATCGAAGGCCATCTGCTGGTGGTGGATTACGCCCTGGAGGCCCATCGCTACTACGCCCCTTGGCGCTCGGCTGGCACGCTGCTTGCATACCGCCAGCAGCGGGCCAGCCCCGATCCGCTGCTGGATCCCGGCCACTGGGATCTCACGGCCCATCTCTGCCTGGAGAGTCTGGAGCGCTCGGCAGCCGGCACGGGCTGGGGCTGGCAGGGCAGCTGCCGACAGGGTCAGGCGCTGCTGGCCCTCGGCCTGGCCCAGGCCCTCCACGGCCTGCAGAGTCCGGCGCATCCGCAGGATCTCGCTGGCCGGCTGGCGGCCCGGGAGGCACTGCTGCGGCTGGTGGATCCGGCCGGTCTGGGGGAGTTCCGCTGGATCGCCCTGGCCCGGGGTCCAGAGGCCGCGGTGTCTGCAGACCCTCCCCGCTTCCTCCAGGAGCCCTGAATTCCGCTCATCAGCCCGCGCTGGGCCCAATCCGATTCGAACAAGTCCCGACGAGCCCGAGTCCCGCCAGGGGGACGGCCGGTGGCACTGGCTGGATGCAGTGCTACCCCTTAAATGTCATCGCTGATCAGCTCCGCAGCAGGCTCGGTGCCGGCCTTGGTGGAGTTCCGAGGGTTTGCGGCGTTGCCCACCACCGGCCCTTCCGGGGAGCTGGTGGTGTGGATCGCCTCGGGGGGCTCTCCCCAGCGGGTGGCGCAGTGGTTTGCTGCTGCCCTGGCGCTCGATCCCTCACCGGAGCGCTTCGCCGCCTCCTGCCTGGGGAGCGGCTCGCCCAGCTGGCGCCCCCTCGCCCATCCCCCGGCTGGGGCGGAGCCGTTGCCGGCCGTGGTGGGCAGCCATCGCTATCGCCTGGCCCTGGGGGGGCGGGGCCGTACGGCCCTGGGGGTGCAGTGCTGGCGCTGCTATCCCCAGGGACTCGGCTGGCAGCGGCGCTGCGGGCCGATGGCGCTGCAGGCGTTCATCCACCACTTCGCCGGGCGGGAGGCCGGTTTGGGCCAGCCGCGGCTCCGTTTCAGGCTCCGCTCTGAGGAGATTTCAGGCGCTCGAGTGCCAGCACGATGATCTCCGGCTCCACGTCGTCGCGGATCTCCACCGCGCCGATGGCGCTGGGCAGCACGAACCGCACCCTGCCGCTGCGCACCTTTTTATCGCCCTGCAGGCAGGCGAGCACGGCCTGGGGATCAAGGGCGGGCCAGGCCAGCGGCAACCCGGCGGCGGCGATCACGGCTCGTTGCCGCTGCTGGTCCTCGAGGCGCCACAGCCCCATGGCCAGGCTGATCTCACCAGCCGCCAGCATCCCCAGCCCCACCGCCTCTCCATGCAGGTAGGTGCCGTAGCCGCTGAGGGTTTCAACGCAGTGGCCGAGGGTGTGGCCGTAGTTGAGGATCGCCCGCAGGCCGCCCTCCCGTTCATCGGCGGCCACCACCCGGGCCTTGGCCGAGGCGGATCGCTCCAGCAGCCGCTCCAGCAGCCCCGTGCCAACGCTCTCTCGATTGGCCAGGCCGCCGAGCGGATCCCGCTGCGCTGCGGCCTCGAGATCCCCAAACAGGGCAGGATCGCCGATCACCCCGTATTTGATCACCTCCGCCATTCCAGCCCGGAACTCCCGTTCCGGCAGGGTGTGGAGCACGGCGGGATCGATCAGCACCAGCTTCGGCTGGTGAAAGGCGCCGATCAGATTCTTGCCGCCGGGATGGTTCACGCCGGTCTTGCCGCCGATGGCGGCATCCACCATCGCCAGCAGGGTGGTGGGCACCTGCACCACGGCGATGCCCCGCAACCAGGTGGCGGCGGCGAAGCCGGCCATGTCGCCCACCACGCCACCGCCGAGGGCCACGATCAGCGATCCCCGCTCCAGGCGGTGGCGGAAGGCGGCTTCGTGGATCAGGGCCACCGTGGCGGGGGTTTTCTGGTTTTCGCCGGCTTCGATCACCAGGGTTTGCACCGGGAAGCCAGCCTCCTCGAGGCTGCGGCGACACGTGGCCCCGTAGTGCCGCTCGACCTCGGGATTGGTGACCAGCAGCACCCGGGTGTCGGCCCGGATTCCCTGGGCCATGAGCAGTTCTGCCAGGCTGGCCAGGATGCCCGCTCCGAGCACGATCGGGTAGGCCTGGGCCGCCAGGGGAACCGTGATGGTTGTCGGGTGCTGGACCACAGCCATGGTGTTCCCTGCTCAGATCAGCGGCGAGTCTGAACGACGCAGCGATCCGCCAGCCCGGGCCCCTTCAGGATTCGCTCTCCAGGTTCCTCAGCACCGCCAGCACAGCTTCCCCATAACGATCCAGCTTGGCCTGGCCCACCCCGGCAACGCTGCCCAGGGCCTCCAGGCTGAGCGGCTCGCGAGCGGCGATCTCGATCAACGTGCGGTCGTGGAA
>BJHE01000010.1:12057-68905 GCA_014191755.1 Cyanobium sp. | reverse complement strand
TTTGCTCTAGGGCTGCCTCGCATTGCTCCTCGGTGCCGTACAGCTCAAGGAACTGCGACAATGACATTCCAGGCTGGAACTGGATCCGGTTCATGGGCATGGAATCAGGATTGGTACATGCGTACCAATTTAGTCTGAGAGGCCGTTCGCGGAGCTTGCTGCCTAATCAAGATGGCAGATGCCAAGCTAAACGTCTTCAGTACCAAGACCAACGCGGTTAAGTTGTGACCAATCTCACTGTTGGCTGTGATCTTGGTCAATGGATCTGGTTGTAGGGGAAATTACGGTAATGAAGGAGGAAGCCTTTCCCCCATCACACAACCCAGGAGGATCATCATGTCCAGCCTCAAGCCGTTTGAGAGGGAGGCGATTGCCAAGGAGTTTCCAAAACTCCGTCAGAATTTCAAGAGCCTGCTAGCGTTGAACCCTAATCACTTTGGGAACAGTGGCAAGTCAAGCCTAGTATCAAGCATATCAATTAAATCAAATACCGTTTACGAGCGTTTGGGGTGTATTGGTTTTCAGCCTGAGCTGAATATGCTTAAGGCCGTGATTTACATCCATCAGACGACAGGATACGGAAGCGGGCTGTGCGGTATCGGTAGCACCGAGTACGTGCGATTCTTCCTTTCAAGCGACGATGGAGTTACCTGGCAAGATCAAGGCTTAACCAGCCTCCAAGTTTATAATGTAGACCATGCCAGTCGCCTCGAATACGCGGTTGAGAAAGCTATTAATCCTGCCCAGCGCATCTGCCGATCGGAGAACCTGCTCCGGGTGCGTGCCATCCTCTCCTGGGAGGTGCCGCCGCCCGCTGATCCGAATTGGCTACCTGTCTGGGGCAATCGCTCCGAAGCCACCATCCAGGTCGCTCCGAAGCGGCTGGTTAAGATCAGCGATGTTGTGAAGCTGGATGCGAACGTTCTCGCTCTGCTTGATGGTGCCCAAACCTTGAAGTTGAAGAGCCTTGATCTGCCGTTAGAGGCCACGGCCAAAGCCTATTTGGAAGCCAAAGTTCCTGTTAAGCGGACACTACACCCCCATCTCCAGGCAGCCCTTGCCAATCCTTCAGCGCTCACGGCGCTGGCGAGCAATCCACAGCTGGCCGCTATCGCCAAAATCTATGCCGTAGACCTGGAGAAAATCAGCGATCAGCTCCTGTTCAGCGGCGATGGCAATCAGGAGTATGAGCAGCTCACCTGCATCGGTTTGCAGACAGGCGGTTTCATCGATACTCTGGTGGGGATTATCAATGTCAAGAAGTCAGCTGGTTTCAATGGGGGCTTATGCACAAAGGGCAGTCGCGAATACATTGCCTATTACATGGACTTTGGCAGTGGCTGGCAGTATATGGGGACGGCCTCAGTGCGCGTCCACGATATTGCCTCGATCCCTGCAGATGGTCTTCGTTATACCGCTTATCTGCCTACGGATCTGCGCAATTATCGCAAGAAATGTGAACAGGCTGTGGTGGTGAAGCTGCGGGCAATCCTCTCCTGGGAAACGCCACCACCTGTGGACCCCAACTGGGTGCCTGCCTGGGGGGGGCGGGAGGATACGACTGTGCTGCTTTCACCTTTAAGCAACAAGGAAGACACAGACAAACTGACGCCGTTCATCACCGCCGCCGGCCGGGTGTCCACCGACAAGATCAATCCCCTCACGGGACTAGCGACTGCCCTTTCCCCCTTCGTGGTCAACCAGGCACCATTTGGAGGCGAGGTGATGATCAGTGGTTACATCCTGAACCATCCCAATTACAGTAGTGGTGGCGCGAAACTTCGCTACAAGGTGATGATTTCTAGCGATGGCATAAACTTTGCTCCCGCCATCGAATCCTTTGACATCAGTGTGGATCGCTGGGTGGGCGCCGTGGTGACGCAGTTTGATCTTAGGCAGGAGGTTGACAGCGAAGGATTCTATGCCTATCAAATGGACGCGATCGGCCCCGACTTCACCTTCGTGGACGAGAATGTGTTGTTCCGCTTCTTCACCGCTTCTCGCCAGGGTGCCCACTGGATCCGGATCGATGTGGAAGATCCCACGACGTTGGCGATTATCCCCTCCAATTCGGTGAAGCTGATGATCGATAACGCAGCTCCCAATCTGACATTCACCATGGATCAGACACCTTGTTCAGACATCAAGGTGGGACAACTTATTACGGGCACATTTACGGCGAATGATCCGCACATGGGCGATGTTCAGATCTCTGTCGCTCCTTTCGGTGTTGCGAGCAAGACCTACTCGCTCTCCACAGACACCCAGAAGGCCGGCACCTGGCAGGTGATCACAGGAAAGCTTGACAAGTGCGGATACGTGGTCCAGGCATGGGCGGTTGACCGAACGATTGTGAATAACACCAACTTCGGCAATTCTTCGGCTGTTCAGTCGATCGGATTCTGCTTGCGATAGAGACTCGGAACTGGTTCTGCTGCCCACTCCCGCTGGGGGCACCCGGCGGCAGCTTCTGTTTCCTTGAGCCGGCCGAACAAGGCCGGCTTTTTTCTTGACCTTGCTGGATCTTCCTCCTCTGCGCGAAATGCTGAGCCGTGATGCAGAAGGCGGGGCCAAGAGATGGAGCCCGTTCTGATCTTCCGCCGCTCGCTTCCGATCTGGAGCGTTAGCCAACGATGAATAAGCCAGCCGATTCCTCCCCCTTCACGACACCTCCAATCCCGTCAGCTCCAGCTCCCGGCCCCGCAGCACGTCCGCCGACAGCTCTCCACAGATTGGGCAGGCAAAGATCACATCCACCGGCTCGAACCGCTGGCCGCATCCGCCGCAGCGGCACTGCGTGGGCACCACCTCCAGCTCCAGGGTTGCCCCTTGACTGATTCCGCCCGCCATCACCACCTCAAAGGCGAAGGCAAGCGCGTCTGGATCCACCCCCGAGAGTCGCCCCACGCGGAGCATCACGGTGTGAATCCGCTGGGCACCCTGGGCTGCGGCCGTCGCCAGGGCGATGCGCTGCAGTTCCTCCATCAGCGCCAGTTCATGCATCGCCGCACCAGTGGCGCACCGCTGCCAGCACCTCCTCCAGCACGGCCCCGGTGGCGGGCGAGAGCCGGGTGCTGAAGCCGTAGCCGTGGGCCGCCACCAGCAGTTGCCAGGCCGGCGGACGGCGCCCATAGAGGCATTCAGCCAGTCGCAACAGTTGATCCGCACTGACGTGGTGGCTGAACAGTCCAGCCGAGTCGCCTGCATCAGCGCCTTCAGCCGCTTGGGGTAGGAGCGGCTCCAGCCGCCAACCGCCCGGGCCCGCCGCCGCTGGCGGTTCCGCATCCACGAACAGCACGCGCCGGGCGGCGGCCAGCTGCGGCGCCAGCTCGGGGGTGAGCTGGGTCCGCTCGATCACCGCCAGGCTGGCGAGCTCCCAGCTCCCGGCGGCGGCAGCGATGGCGCCTCCCACTCCATCGTCCTGGCGCAGGCCGTTGCCCCAGCCAATCAGCAGATCGCAGCGCCGCTCCCGGCTTGTTGCGCCGGGGCTCACTGCCGCCATCGCTCCTGCAGCATCTCCCCGTTGGGGCCGATCAGCTGCACATGCAACGGCATCTGGCCCGCCGCGTGGGTGGAGCACGACAGGCAGGGATCGAAGCAGCGGATGCCCGCCTCCACCCGGTTGAGCAGGCCCTCGCTGATCTCTGTCGCCCCCGGCGTGATCCATTGGCGGGCGATCTGGGTGACGGTGCGGTTCATCGCCCGGTTGTTCTGGCCGGTGGCGATGATCAGGTTCACAGCCTCGATAAGGCCGTTGGCATCCACCCGGTAGTGGTGGAACAGGGTGCCGCGCGGCGCCTCGCTCACGCCCACCGCCTCGAAGGCGTTCACTCCCGCATGGGCGCGCACGTGGGTGGCGCAGATCTCCGGATCGTTGAGCAGCAGCTCGATCGCTTCCAGGGCCGCCAGGATCTCGATCAGCCGCGCCAGGTGGTAATGGAAGGAGCTGGTCACCACACGGCCGCCGCGCTCCCGGAGCTCCAGCAGCTCGGCATCGGCCCGCTCCGTGCCGATGCGCTCGCACACATTCAGCCGCGCCAGGGGGCCGACCCGGTAGCTGCCCGCCTCCGGCCCGAGCGGCTTGAAATAGGGGAACTTGAGGTAGGTCCAGGGTTCCACCGCCTCCGCCAGCGCCTCGCTGATC
The DNA here is from genome assembly GCA_014191755.1 of Cyanobium sp. GTDB lineage: Bacteria > Cyanobacteriota > Cyanobacteriia > PCC-6307 > Cyanobiaceae > Cyanobium. The sequence continues at coordinate 64,761 of BJHE01000010.1, read as the reverse complement.
CGCTGCTGCGGCAGCGCCTCGGCCAGCACGGTGCCGTCGGGGTCGATCAGGCGCAGCTGGCCGTCGTAGTGCTCCCAGCGGCCATCGGCGCCCACCAGGCCCATGAACAGCGAGGGGAAGCAGCCGAACGTGCTGGCCTCCGTCGCCAATGGTCCATCCAGCAGACCCTTGAAGCGCTGCAAGGCCGCAAGGGTGGTGGCGAAGGCTTGCGGCAGCTGGGCGCGGATGGCGTCGCGATCGGTCGGATCCAGGGGGGTGCGCACCCCTCCCGGCACCGCCCAGGCGGCATGGATCTTGCGGCCTCCCAGCCGTTCGATCAGGTCCTGGCCGAACTGGCGCAGGCGGATGCCGCCGCGGGCCAGCTCCGGGTCGGCGGCAATCAGGCCGAAGATGTTGCGCTTGGCGGGATCGCTATCCCAGCCCAGCAGGAAATCGGGGCTGCTCAGATGAAAAAACGACAGCGCATGGGACTGGGTGATCTGCGCCAGGTTCAGCAGCCGCCTCAGCTTCTCCGCCACCGGCGGGATCGTGACCGCCAGGATCCGATCGCCGGTCTTGGCGGCGGCCAGCAGGTGGCTCACCGGGCAGATGCCGCAGATGCGGGCGGTGATCGCCGCCATCTCGGTGAACGGCCGCCCCTCGCAGAACGCCTCAAAGCCCCGGTACTCCACCACATGGAAGCGGGCGCCCTCCACGGCGCCGGCCTCGTTCAGCTGGATGGTGATCTTGGCGTGGCCTTCGATCCGCGTCACCGGGTCGATCAGGATGGTGCGGGCCATGGCTCAGCCGAAGCGGATCATCGCCGCCCCCTCCATCAGTGGTGGCTCGCCCCGCAGTAGCGGCTCGAGGAAGGCGCGGATGCGGGCGGCCGAAGGCGGGCAGCCTGGCAGGTAGTGATCCACGGGCACCAGCTCATGCAGCGGCAGCACCCGCTCCAGCAGGTCGGGCACCAGTCCAGGGGCGTGGGGCAGCTGGCCGCTGCCATCGGCCAGCTCCAGGTAGCCGCGGCGCAGCACCGGCTCCGCTCCTTCCAGCCTGTTGCGCATGCCCGGCACGTTGGCGGTGATCGCGCAATCTCCGAACGACACCAGCAGCCGGGTGCGCGCGCGCACCTGAAGGATCAGCTCCAGGTTGTCGGCGTTGGCGACGCCTCCCTCCACCAGGCAGACATCCACATCCTCGGGGTAGGTCTTGATGTCGGAAGCCACCGGACTGAACACCACATCAACCCGCTGCGCCAGCTCGATCAGCCACTCGTCGAGATCGAGGAACGACATGTGGCAGCCGGAGCAGCCGGCCAGCCAGACGGTGGCAAAGCGCAGCTTCATCGTGTCTGCTGTCCCCTGGCCCGGGCCCGCACCAACGCCCCCAGCCGGGCGGGGTCGGCGTGCTTCTCGCCGGTGGTGTCGGCCTTGTCGAACAGGGCGCCGGTGGGGCACACCTGCACGCACTTGCCGCAGTCGGTGCAGGCATCCACCGCGCCCCAGGGCTCGTTCAGCCCGGCGATGATCCGGCAGTGCTCGCCCCGCCAGCCCACATCCCAGACATGGGCCCCCTCCACCTCATCGCAGACGCGCACGCAGCGGGTGCAGAGGATGCAGCGGTTGTGGTCGAGCCCGAACAGGGGATGGGAGAGGTCGACGGGGCGATCCGGATGGCGGTAGGGCAGCCGGGAGTGGTCCATCCCCACCTCCACGGCACGGTCCTGCAGCTCGCAGTGGCCGTTGGCCACGCAGATCGCGCAGACGTGATTGCCCTCGGTGAAGAGCATCTCGATCACCGTGCGCCGGTAGTCCTGCAGCCGCGGGGTGTCGGTGTGGACCACCATCCCCTCCGCCACCGGGGTGAGGCAGGCGGGTTGCAGCTTGCCGCTGCCCTCGATCTCCACCAGACAGAGCCGGCAGGCGGCCACCGGGCTCAGCCCCTCCAGGTGGCAGAGGGTGGGGATGGGCACCCCCACCTCCCGCGCCGCCGCCAGCAGGGTGGTGCCCGTGGCCATCGCAACGGCGTGGCCATTGATGCTGAGGGTGCGGACGCTCATCGGCCGGCTGCCGCTGCCGTGGGCCCCGGCTTCAGCCGGGCCACGTACTCCTCGCGGAAATAGCGCAGGGTGCTGAGCACCGGCTTGGGAGCGCTCTGGCCCAGACCGCAGAGGCTGGTTTCGGCCACCATGGGGCAGAGGGCTTCAAGCTGGGCCAGATCGGCGGCCGTGGCATCGCCGGCCAGGTGCTTCTGCAGCAACCCATGGAGCTGCACGGTGCCGGCGCGGCAGGGCACGCACTTGCCGCAGGATTCATCCCGGCAGAAGGCCATGAAGAAGGCGGCGATCGCCACCATGTCGGTGGAGTGGTCCATCACCACCATGCCGCCGGAGCCCATGATCGTGCCCAGCGCCTGCAGGCTCTCGTAATCCACTGATGTGTGGAGCAGGGAGGCCGGCACGCAGCCACCGGAGGGGCCGCCGGTCTGCACCGCCTTGAGGCCGGCTCCATCCGGGCATCCCTCCCCCATCTCGCTCACGATCGTGGCCAGGCTGGTGCCCATCGGCACTTCCACCAGCCCGCCCCGGCGGACCTTGCCGGTGAGGCAGAACACCTTGGTGCCCTTGCTGCCCTCCGTGCCGATGGCGGCGAACCACCCGGCGCCCTCGCGCAGGATCGGCACCACATTGGCCAACGTTTCCACGTTGTTGATCAGGGTTGGCCGCCCCCAGACCCCCGCTTCGGCCGGGTAGGGAGGGCGTGGCCGCGGGGTGCCGCGCTGGCCCTCGATCGAGTGAATCAGGGCCGTTTCCTCCCCACACACGTAGGCGCCGGCCCCAACCCGCAACTCCACCGTGAAGCCGAAGGGGGAGCCGAACAGCCCCGCACCGAGCAGGTGGCGCCGACGGGCCTGCTCGATCGCCCGCCGCAGGTTGACGATGGCCAGCTTGTATTCGGCTCGGATGTAGATGAAGCCTTGATCGGCCCCCACGGCGTAGGCGGCGATCGCCATGCCCTCCAGCACACGGTGCGGGTCCCCCTCCAGCACGCTGCGATCCATGAAGGCGCCGGGGTCGCCCTCATCGGCGTTGCAGACCACCACCTTGCGCTCCCCTGGCATCTTGGCAACCGTGGCCCATTTCAGACCGGTGGGATAGCCGGCGCCGCCGCGGCCCCGCAGGCCGCTGCGGCGGATCGTGTCCACCACCTCAGCCGGGGTCCGATCCGTCACGGTGTGGCGCAGCTGCTCGTAGGCGCCGCGCTCGATCGCCGCTTCGATCCGCTCCGGGTCGATCAGGCCGCAGTTCTCCAGCACGACGCGCCGCTGCCGCGTGAAGAAGGGCCGCCCGGTGTCGACCTGCTCCCCCGCCGCCGGCCTCCAGGCCAGGGGGGCCTCCCATTCGGCGGCACTGACGGCCTGCAGGCGGTGGGCCAGGGCTGCGATCAGGCCGTCGGCGTCGGCGGCCGTCACCCCGGCGAACAGGGTGCCATCGGGATCGATCGCCAGCAGCGGGCCCTGGCTGCAGGGACCCAGGCAGCCCACCCCGGTGATCGCCACCCGTTCCTGCAGCTCCCGCCGGGCCACGGCGGCGGTGAGCCCCTGGCGAAGCTCGGCGGCACCTCCGGCCAGGCAGCCGGCGGAGCTGCAACAACGGACCCGCATCACGGAGGTCGGGCTCGGGGAGCTCGGGGTCGGGGAGGCGTGGGCCTGGGAGAGGGTGGTCATGGCTGGGGTTCCGCTTCGCCCTCAGGCCCGTGCTCCGCATCGAGTTCACGCACCGCCGCCAGCACGGAGCTGACGGTCTGGTGTTTGCGAACCGCGCCGTCGATCACCACCACTGGCGCGGCGCTGCAGGTGCCCAGGCAGCGCACCGATCCCAGGCTCACCCAGCCATCGGCACTACAGGCACCCAGCCCGATCCGCAACTCCTGCTCCAGGGCCTCGATCAAGGGGGCCGCACCCTTCACCTCACAGGCCGTGCCGTTGCAGACGACGCAGCTGTGCCGCGCCGGCGGGCGAAAACGGAACAGGTGGTAGAAGCTGGCCGTGCCATGGACGCGGCTGAGCGGCAGCTCCAGGCTGCCGGCGACATGGCGCAGCAGATCGTCGCTGAGGTGGCCGTAGAGCTCCTGGGACTGGTTGAGGATCTCGATCAGGCTGTCGGGGCTGCGGTGATAACGGCGCAGGATCGGCTCCAGGGCTTCAAAGGCTTGCCCCCCAGGGGCGGCTGCCCCAGCCAGATGTTCAGACCTTGCTGTGGGCATCACTTCGGCTACCGAGTTGGCCATCGCACCGGGATCGCGTTGGGCAACACCTGCTCCCCATCCGCTGTTTCAACGTAGACAGCTGCCGCGGCTTGGGTGAGCCAGTTCGTGACTGGCCCACCAGGCCTTGGGTGGGACCAGCGGTTTTTGCGTTCAACAAACTCCGCCAGGCAGACGCCTGCAACAACGTTATCGATTGTTGATTGGTTGTTGATTGATTGTTGTTGGCGCGGCTCTGCTGAAGCTGCCAGGTTCGAGAAACTTTGATCTGCTGACAGGGGAATCAGCTCAGCGCTGCAGCTTGAGCGTTGAAGCGGCAGTGTTGCTGCTGCAGTGATGCTTCAGGATGCTGCTCTTCACAGCAGAGTTGAATTGGCGCTCCAAGAGGCGTCGGCTGGGCTCGCTCCCGGAGAACGTGGCCATCTGCTGACATAGCGGCGTGAAAGTCGCTTGTCCCTAGACGATGGGTCAACTTTCGCAACGCGACTTCATGGCGGCTTCCGGATTTCCCTCGGAAAACCTGGGTCTATTGAGCCTGTTTTCGTTGCGGGATGTTGCGAGTCGCCTGGGGATCGGTCGCTTGAGCCGCAGCCTCAAGCGCCAGTGGCTGCTTGCGATTGAAGCCGAGGGCAGCGCCCCTGAAGCCGAGCCCCTTCGGGACTTAGGGCTTCCCAGTGCCGCCGCTGCATCGGGCCCTGCTCCTGGAGGAGAGTTCCCATCGTCCGCCGCTGGCGAAGCCCAGCCGTTGTCCGGGCTTGGGGCCCAGCTTCCTCCCCGCCCCGCGTCACAAGGGGAGACCCGGGTGGTGTTCCTCCCCCGCGATCCCCAGTGGGCCTATGTGTTTTGGCAGATCTGCCCGGCGGATCGAGAGTCCGCTCTGGCGGCCGGTGCTGGGCCGCTGGTGCTGCGGCTTGAAGATGTCACCGGCCGTCAGGATGGTCACGCCCATCCCCACACCCTTCAGGAAGTGGTGGTGGATGCCGGCGCCCACGAGTGGTATCTGCCGGTGCCCATGAGCGATCGGGATTACCGAGTGGAATTGGGCTTCCGCCGCAATGGAGGTGGCTTGATCTCCCTGGCGGTGTCGGGTGTGGCCAGGATGCCGGCCCAGGGCCCCGCCGGAATCGTGGCCGATCGGTTCATCCCCTTCTCCCTCGATGGGGTGACGAGCACCCCCGTTGAAGGGCCTCCCAACCCATCCCTGGGGCTCCACGAACGCGTCTACCAGCAGGCCAGCGGTGCCCATCGTCGGCTGGGCCACGGCTCCGAGGCCTTCCTGGAGCAGCGACAGGAGGAGGGGGCCGCCGCCGCCGGCCAGCGTTCCGGGGTTGGCCTCTGGGCGAGTGGCCGTAACGACTCCGGTGCCGGCCTGGCGGCCCGCCAGCGCAGCTTCTGGTTAGTGGCCGACGCCGAACTGATCGTCTACGGCGCCACCGAACCCTCCGCCCTGCTGCGGATCGGGGAGGAGGTGGTTCCCCTCTCCAGCGACGGTACCTTCAAGGTGCAGGTTCCCTTTCGCGATGGCGAGCAGATCTACCCGATCAGCGCCGTGGCAGCCGATGGCGTGCAGAAGCGCTCCATCACCCTGGCCTTCAGTCGCACCACTCCGGAGGCCAATGTGAACAGCTCAGAGGATTCCGTGGCCGAGTGGTTCTGAGGGCCTCGCGCCAACGGCGGTTCAGAAACAGGGATCGATCGACCTGACTAGCATGAAGAAGACCGTTTTTGTCGATGGAAGACATCCTGCAGCAAACCCTGGAAGAAGCCGTTGCAGGAAGTGGTCTGGATCCTTCATCCTCCACCAATGGCATGGTGTTTTTGGTGATCACCACCCTGGGTTTGGCCATGGCCCTGGTGTATGTCCCCATCCGTCTCTTTCTCACGATCACTGCCCGTAGCCGTAGGCTGAAGTTGCTGCAGAAGATCAGGCGATTGCGCCAGGATCTTCGCCAGCCGATCGCCTGATCAACGCATCACCATGCCGCCATCCACCTGCAGTACTTGGCCGGTGATGTAGGCGGCCGCCGGATCAAAGGCCAGGAAGCGCACCGCCCCGGCCACCTCCGCCGGTTGGCCCATGCGTCCCAGCGGAATGGCCGCCAGGATCGGCTCCTGGTTGAGCTCCTGGGTCATGTCGGTGTCGATGAAGCCCGGGGCCACAGCGTTCACAGTGATACCGCGGCTGGCGAATTCGGCGGCGGTGCTGCGAGTCAGACCGATCACACCGGCCTTGGCGGCGCTGTAATTGGCCTGGCCTGGGTTGCCCATCAGGGCCACCACGGAGGTGATGTTGATGATGCGGCCGTGGCGGGCCTTGAGCATGCTGCGGCTCACCGCCCGCGTGCAGAGGAAGACACCGGTGAGGTTCAGATCGAGCACTTGGCGCCAATCGTCGGTTTTCATCCGCATCAGCAGGCCATCGCGGGTGATGCCGGCATTGTTCACCAGCACATCCAACCTGGACTCCCGCTCCAGCACCGTCTTCACCATCGCCTCCACCTGCTCCTCATCCGCCACATCGGCCCGCACGCTCCAGGCCCGGCCGCCAGCCGCCGTGAGCTCCGCCACCACCGACTCCGCGGCATCGGGGGAGCTGGAATAATTGACCACCACTGTTGCCCCGAAACGGCCCAGCTCCAAGGCGATGGCACGGCCGATGCCTCGGCTGGCCCCGGTGACCAGAGCCACAGGGGCCGGCTTGGCTTGAGGCTGGAGTGGGGCATCGGGGGCCTGCTCGGGGTTCGCGGAGTCCTGGATGCTGGCCACCATCGCGATGCTGCTCGGGTTGCGGGGATCGTATGGCGCCAGGGGGACGTGGCAGCGCGCTTTAGCGCGGCATTTCGGCCACATCCACGAGGGCCGTGCCCAGCAGCTTGGCGAAGCTGGCCAACTGGGGCTGGCTTCCCAGCACCACCAGCAGCTGGCCAGGCCCCAGCCGCACGTCGCCACCGGGATTAGCAATCAACCGGCTCTCTCCACGATTCAGCAGCGGATCCGCGGTGCGTACGGCGAGCACGAGGGCTCCGGTACGGCGCCTGAGCTCCAGTTCCGCCAGGGTGCTGCCGTTCAGGTCACCCAGCAGGGCGGGGTCGTCGCTGAGCTGGAACTCGTCCACTTCACAGTCCGAACCGGACAGCAACTCCATAAAGTTCACGGCCAAGGGCCGCAGGGCGGTGGCCGCCATGGTGCGACCGCCGGCCACATAGGGACTCACCACCTGGCTGGCTCCGGCCTGACGCAATTTGCGCTCCCCTTCGTCGCTTTCCGCCCGGGCGATCAGGCGGCAGCCGGGCGCCAGGCCGCGGGCACTGAGCACCACGTAGAGGTTGGCGGCATTGCTGGTGAGGGCCGCCACCAGGGCCCGGCAATTGTGGATGCCGGCATCGAGGAGCGTCTCATCCAGGGTGGCATCGGCATTCAGCACCAGCAGGCCTCGCTCCTCGGCCGCATCGCGGCTCTCGGGATCCGTTTCCACCACCAGGAGCTGCACCCCTTCCCGGGTGAGCTGTTCGGCGATCTCGCGGCCGATGCGGCCATAGCCGCAGAGAATCACGTGATTGTGCATGCGTTGCAGTCTCCTTCGAAAGCGTTGTTCGCTCAGCAGCCGGAAGTAGCCCGATTCATTCAGGGCCAGGAAGCCCTGGATCGTGAGCTGCACCACCACCAACCCCCCCACGATGAGCAGAGTGGTTATCACCCGACCGCTGGCGCTGAGGGTCTTGGTGTTGGCATCGCTGAAGCCCATGGTGCTCAGCGTGATCACCACCATCCAATAGGCGTTTCCCCAGTCCCAGCCTTCCGTGGTGCGGTAGGCCAGGGCTGCCAGGTTCACGATCGCCACCAAGGCGAGCAGGGGCCTGCGCCAGGGATGGCGGGTGCGGCGCAGGGGAGAGCCAGGCTTCCGGAAGCCGCCGAAGCGCTGGGTTCTCCTGCTGTTGGCCCCGTACTGGGGAGGGCGTGGAACCGGATGCATCCCCCCCGCTCCCTTCAGGCCAGCCCGAGGGCCTGGAGCACGGCGTCCACCCCCAGGGAGGGGAGGTCTTCGGCGGCCCCGATGCCCCGCACACCGGCCCGTTCCGGCAGGCTGGCGGGGCTGCGGCCCAGGGCCACCACCGGGGTGCCGCAGAGGAGGGCCAGCTCCGTGGTGAGGGGATCGCTGGAGAGCACCACGTCACTGGCGGCCACCTCGGCTGCCCGCCGGCCCGCCTGGCCGGCTGCGGCGGGGGCAACCACCGTGCTGCGCAGGCCCGGCAGGCTGGCCCGGATCCGCTCCGGCAGCTCCTGCCAGCGGGCGTCCGGCCAGTCGTTGGGGCCGCCCCCGGGAGCGAGGAGCAGCATCGGACCATCTCCCGCCGGCAGGGCCGCCGTGGCTTCAGCCAGGGCGCTGGGGGCCAGCGGTAGCCGGAAGGCACCGGCCTGGAGCTCCACGCCGATGGGGCGAAGGTGGCCCGCCAGGGCCTGGGCCGGCCAGCCAGCGGTGGTGGCGGCCACGGTTTCCGTGGCGGAGAAGCCGGCGCTGGCGATGCGGGTGGGGATGTGGCTCATCGAGAGCATCAGGTCCATCTGGCGGCTTGGCGCCAGGTTCACGGCCACCTGGAAGTCGGGATCGCGCACGCAGCCGAGCAGGTTGGTCCAGTCGGCCAGGGAGGCGTCGCCATAGGCGAAGGGGATCACCTTCTCCACCGCCGGCAGCAGTTTCCAGATCGGAGCCTGTTCCGGCGGACAGGCCACCTGGATTGCAAAGCCCAGCGCCTCGGCGGTGGCGGCCACCGCCGGGAGGGCCTGGAGCTGATCGACGCCAGCTCCCGGGATCAGAAATACTGCACGCATCGTTCTGGTCTCGCCGGGAACTGGGCCTCGGCCTGATTGTATGGAGAGGGTCCTGATTCTTCCGTTAAGAGGGAGCTGCTTGTGCATCTGCTGATCGCCGCCGCCGGCAGCGGCCGCCGCATGGGGGCCGACCGCAACAAGCTCCTGCTCCCCCTGGCGGGGCGTCCGGTGCTGGCCTGGACCCTGGATGCCGCCCTGGCCTGCCCGGCGATCCGCTGGATCGGTGTGGTGGGCCAGCCCCAGGATGCCGACGCGATCGGGGCCCTCGTGGCGGCGGCCCGGCCCGATCGTCCGGTGGAGTGGATCCTGGGCGGCGAAACGCGGCAGGAATCGGTGAGCCGGGGGCTCGAGGCCTTGCCGGCTGAGGCGGAGGCTGTGCTGATTCATGACGGCGCCCGCTGCCTGGTGGAGCCGGCCCTGCTGGCGGCCTGTGTGACGGCCCTGGAACGGGCGATGCACGAAGGGGCGGGCATCGTGGCCGCTACCCCGGTGACCGACACGATCAAGGAGGTGGAGGACGGCACCATCCGTGCCACGCCCGACCGCAGCCGGCTCTGGGCGGCCCAGACCCCCCAGGGTTTCGGGGTGGCCCAGCTGCGGCGAGCGCATGGCACCGCCAGCGCCGAGGGCTGGAGCGTCACCGACGACGCGGGCCTGTTTGAGCGGCTCGGCCTGCCGGTGCGGGTGCTCGCGGCTCCCCCCTCCAACATCAAACTCACCACCGGCTTCGACCTCACCATCGCCGCGGCGGTGCTGGCCGAACGGTTCAGCGCAGCAGCTCCTGAATCGCCAGGGCCTGCACTTCCAAGGCTGTGAACAGCAGGCCGATCCCGAGCGCCAGCTGGATGATCCCCAGGATGAGGCCCAGCATTTGCAGCACCCGGGGCCGGATCACCGCCAGGATCGGTCGGGCGAAGAGCATGGCCAGCAGGTTGAGCACCATGATCACCAGCAAAATCGCGATCAGGGTGGCCGGGCTGCCCTCGAGTTCGCGCACCAGGGCGGCAAGGGTGATCACCACCGCCAGCCCGTAGGGCGTGAGGATGATCGGGAAGACCAGTGGCTGCACCACCAGATCCAGGCCGGGATTCTCCGGCGGCGGCAGGGCCAGGGAGCTCTCCAGGCCATCACCGTGCCCATGGGGGTGGTCGCCGAACACGCCGTCGTTGCCGTATTCGGCCATCACCAGCCTCAGGGCCACCAACACCATCACCAGGCCCGCCGAGGCCAGGATCGCGGTGAGGGGGATGTTGAAATTCACCAGCAGGCGGTAGCCGAACAACGCGAGCACTAGAACCGTGGCCGTCGAAAGCAGGAAGCCGTTCCAGGCGATCCGGCGCCGCATCGGCTCGCTGGCCCGGGCGGTGAGGCGCAGGAAGGCGGGAATCACCTTGATCGGACCCACCATCAGGATCAGAATCGGCACCAGCCCCCGCACGGCACCAGAGCCGCCATAGAACTGGCGCAGTTTGGGGATCAGCTTGGCCTGGGCTTCGAAGGCGGAGGCCGAAGGCAGCTCGGTGAGGGTGGTGGTCGGCACGCCGGTGGGAGCCACGGCCGCCGTGGCCGCCTGGGCAGGCGAGCCGAGGGATGCCGGGATTCCCACCGCGAGCACAGCCAGCAAGGCCAGGGCCAGGAGACGGCCCAGCCAGCCCAGGCAGGCAGCGGCCTCCAGCCGCTCTGCCGGAGGCCGCTGGTGCGGGGCTGCTGGCCGCATGGTGGGTCTGGAGAACGGTTCGCCGGCACCGTATGCAGGCTGAACCGTGGGCGCAGCGGGCCAGCCTCGCCAGGATCGGGCCGTGCCCCTGCGAACGTCCATGGCCGCCCCTATGCCCCTGTGGATCGCTGGCCGGTTCCCGCGCCGGCTGCGCCGCTTACTGCTCCTGCTGGGGGTCGTGCTGCTGCTGGGGCTGCCCCTCTCCCTGGCGCCCTTGGCAGGGGAGAGGGGCGGAGCATCGGCCCGGCCGCTGCCTGCTGCCGCGGTCGCTGAAGCGACCCTGACGGGCCCCTCCAGCCCCTCTGGACTCCAGCCTTCAAGCCCTCCAGCCCGGGGAGTTGCGGGGCTGGCTCCGGCCCCACGACCGGTGGCCGGCGGCTCCTCTCCCCAGCCACCCGCCGCCTGGGTGACCCTGGAGGGGCGCCGGATCCTGGAGATCCGCGCCGCCGCCGGCGCCCAGACCCCCGAGTCCGTGGCGGAGCGGGGCACCGTGGTGTTGCGCAAGCTGGCCGACAACCCGGCGGTGGCACCGGAGCAGCTGGAGATTCGGGAGGATCCGCCCTATTCGATGCTGGGGCTGGAGGCGAACGGTCGTTTCACACCGCTGCTCGCCGTGGATGACCGGGCGGCCCGGGCCTTCGACACGACCCGCGAGGAGCTGGCCGAGCGCTACCGCGACCAGCTGCGGGGGGCGCTGCGTCAGTACCGCAGCAGCCACACCCTCGGAGCCTGGTTGCGGAGCACCGCTCTGGCCCTGTTGATCCTGGGCAGCTACTTGGCCTGGGTGCAGGTGCAGGGGTTGCTGGTGCGCCGTGCTCGCCACTGGATTGCCGCCGCACCCACCCCCTGGCTGGGGGGACTGAAACTGGCGGGCAGCAAGGTGCTGGATGGCTCCCAGGAGCGCGCTGCCCTGCTGCGCCTGCTGAAGGTGGTGCACTGGGGCCTGCTGCTGCTGGCCAGCTATCTGCTGATCCCTTCGCTGCTGGGCTTCTTTCCGCCCACCCAGATGGTGGCCGAAGGGCTGCGTGGCCACATCCGGGGAGTGCTGGAACGTTTGCTCGACGGCGTGGTGGCCGCGATCCCCAACCTGCTTGCCATCCTGCTGATCCTGCTGATCACCCGCCTGGTGATGCGGGCCTGCCTCGACTGGTTCGGGGCGATCGAGCGTGGCCAGCTTCAGTTTCCGGGCTTCTACCGGGAGTGGGCGCGGCCCACCGGGCGGTTGACGGCGGCAGGGGTGCTGCTGGCCGGTCTGGTAACGGCCTATCCCTACATCCCGGGTTCCGGCAGCCGGGCGTTCCAGGGAGCGGGCCTGTTCGTGGGCCTGCTGGCGGCTCTGGGCTCCAGCGCCGTGGCCACGAATGTGATCAGTGGCCTGATGCTCATCTACACCCGGGCCTTCCGCGAGGGCGATCGGGTGGAGATCAATGGGGTGGTGGGGGTGGTGCAGGACCGCGATCTGCTGGTGACCCGCATCCAGACCCCGCGCAACGAACTGGTAAGCATCCCAAACGCCACCGTGATCACCTCGTCGATTCTCAATTTCAGCTTCGGTCGGCGGGAGATCCAGCGGCCCGTGGCGCTGGCCACCACGATCACGATCGGCTACGACGTTCCCTGGCGGCAGGTGCATGCCCTGATGCTCGCCGCCGCCCGCGCTGTGCCCGGCATCGCGGAGGATCCGCCTCCCCTGGTGTTGCAGACCTCCCTCAACGACTTCCACATCAGCTACGAGCTGAATGCCAGCGTGCGGGATGTGCAGCTCTACCGGGAAACCCTCTCGGAGCTGTTGGCCTCCCTGCAGGACCGTTTTGCTGAGGCCGGTGTGGAGATCCTCTCCCCGCTTTACCAGGCCAATCGGGAGGGCGGCAAGAGCACCGTGCCGCCGCCGCCGCCCCGCTCCGTCGCCTTTGGGCCCCAGGCGGGCGGTGGCGAATTCGGTTGATCGTGGCTGAAGGGGGGCGGAACGGTGAAGCCGCCTTCGCCCCGTCCGGAGCCTGGCTCGGAGGGCTCAGCCCGCTCCGGGCGGAAGCAGCCCCAGATGCCCCCGCCCCCCGTCCAGCCGCGCCATCACCCCGAGGGGCAGGGCGGCGTTGCCGGGGCTGTGGCCCACGGGTAGGTGGGCCACCACCGGAATATCCAGATCGAGGCTGCGCTCCCGCAGCACCTGATCCAGATCGAAGCGATGGTCGGCGGGCTCTTCGGCGCGGCCATCGGCCTCCCGCCAGCCTTCGAAGCTTCCGAAGCCGATGCCGGCGAGCTGCTGCAGCGCTCCGCTGAGGCGCCAGTGGGTGAGCATCCGCTCGATCCGATAGGGCGCTTCGCCCACGTCCTCGAACACCAGAATCGCGCCGCGCAGGGCGGGCAGATGGGGTGTTCCCAGCAGGTGGGTGGCCACCGTGAGGTTGGCCACCAGCAGCGGCCCCTCGGCCACGCCACCGCGCCAGCCCACCGCCTCGAGGTCGTCCACCGGTTCGCCGAACAGCAGGGCCCGCAGCCGCTCGATGCTCCAGGCGGGCTCGGCCGCCAGGGTGGTGAGTAGCGGCCCGTGCACCGCGCCGCCTTGGCCCCGGTTCACTCGGTCCCAGAGCAGGGAGGTGACATCGGAGAAGCCCAGCAGCCAGCCCTCCGGTTGGGCCAGGGGATGCTCCAGCAGCCGCGCTGACCCCCAGCCCCCCCGAACGCAGGCCTGCAGGGCCGCTGGCGGGGCGGTGGGAGCGGATTCCGGATCGGGCAATAGATCGGCCGCCCGTTCGTGATCACGGCCAGCGAGGTAGCCCCAACGGCGGCCCACCAAGGCGGGCCGTTCCTCCACCGCCAGGCCCCACTGGCGCAGCAGGGCAACCCCCGCCTCCAGCCGTTCGCCATCGGCTAGGGCCGAGCTGGCTGCCACCAGCCGAACCCGGTCACCGTGCTGCAGGGGTGGCGGGAGGGCGAGCGACTGGGCGGTTCGGTCGATGGCTGGGGGCATCGCGCGGGAAATCGCAGGGTCCATGGAACGGCGGCCAGTCGCTTGGGTGACCCTGAATCGGCGGATTCTCCCAGGTTCTACTGCCGGGTGGAGTAGGCCGATTTTCGCTGGGGTGAGGAGAGCAGTGGGTTTCAGCCCCTGCTGGCCAGGATCAGGCCCAGCAGCAGCAGGGCACCAAGCTGTACCTGACGGCTGAAGTGGAGCCCATAGGCCGAGCGGGGCAGGTCGAGGCGGCGGAGTTGCCAGGCTTCTCGCAGCATGCCGGCCGAGGCGATCACCCAGGCCAGCCAAAACCCGGCGCCCCCCAGCCCGCAGAGCAGGGCGGCACCGCCCAGGGCGGCGGCCGTGAGCCCGTAGCAGCCGGCCACGACCGTGGGAGCCGCCTTGCCCAGGCTCAGGGCACTGCTGCGCACCCCCAACTGCCGATCGTCGTCCCGGTCGCTCATCGCATACACCGTGTCGAAGCCGAAGGTCCAGGCCAGGGTGGCCAGCCAGACCAGCAGCAGGGGCCAGCCGCCAGCCAGGTTGCCGCTGGCGGCTGCCCAGGGGATCAACACCGCGAAGCCCCAGCAGAGGGCCAGCACCAGCTGGGGGTAGGGGAACCAGCGCTTGGCGGAGGGATACAGCAGCACCGGCGGCAGGGTGGCCAGGGCCAGGGCGAGGCAGAGGCTCCGCACGGCCTGCGGCAGGGCCAGCACCACCAGCAGGGCGGCCAGCAGGCAGACCAGCAACAAGGCGAAGGCGGTGGGCACCCCGACCCGGCCCGAGGCCAGGGGGCGGTTGCGGGTGCGTTCCACCAGGGGGTCGATGCGGCGATCCCAGAGGTCGTTGGCGATGCAGCCCGCGGCGCTCACCGCCAGGCCGCCCAGCACGATCCAGCCCACCAGGGGTGCAGGCGGCGGGGCCTGGGGATTGAGCCACAGGGCCCAGCCGGCCGGAATCAGCAGGATCAGGCGGCCGCTCGGCCGGTGCCAACGAACCAGCTCCAGCAGGGCTTGTGCCGTGGCCATGGCCGATCCGGAGGTGGCGGCACCCTAGGAGCCTGCTGCATATGTCTTTGCGTTACCAGCCGGGTTTGCGTTCCCACCTCTGGGGCGTGGGGGAGCCGCGGTGCGGTGGCAAAGTGTGGCCCCGACAGGCCGCTTCCTTCCCGATGGCCCAGACCCCCCTGGCGGATGTGGCCCCGGCCGATGGTCAGCGCCGGGTGGCGGCCATCGACATCGGCACCAATTCGATCCATCTGCTGATCGCGTCGATCGATCCGGCTCTGCATTCCTTCAACGTGGTGTTGGTTGAGAAATCCACCACCCGCCTCGGCGATCGGGACCCGGAGACCGGCGCCCTGTCTCCCGAATCGATCGAGCGGGCCTTTCTTACCCTGCGCCACTGCCGTGATCTGGCTCTCAGCAATGGAGTGGAACAGATCGTGACCGCCGCCACCAGCGCCGTGCGGGAGGCCCCCAATGGCCGCGAGTTCCTGCAGGCGCTCGACGATCAGCTGGGCCTGGCGGTGGATCTGGTGAGCGGGCCGGAGGAGGCCCGCCTGATCTATCTCGGCGTGCTCTCGGGTTTTCCCTTCGGCGAGGCGCCCCACTACATCCTCGACATTGGGGGCGGCTCCACCGAGCTGATCCTGGCGGACGGCCGCGGCGAGGCCCGGGCCCTCACCAGCACCCGCATTGGTGCGGTGCGATTGCAGCGGGAGTTCTGCCAGGTCGATCCGCTCCCTGCCAGCCGCCGCGCCTTCCTGGAGGCTTACATCCAGGGCTCGCTCGATCCGGCAGTAGCCGAGGTGAAGGGGCAGCTGAAGGCGGGCGAAACGCCCGTGCTGGTGGGGACCAGTGGCACGGCGATGGCCCTGGCGGCCCTGGCGGCCGCCGAGGATCCCAAGTCCACCCTGAAGCTCAATGGGTATCGCCTCAGTCGCACCCGGGTCGACCAGTTGGTGGCCCGGCTCGTGGCCCTCACCCCGGAGCAGCGCAAGGCCCTGGCTCCGATCAATGACCGCCGGGCCGAGATCATCGTGCCGGGAGCCCTGATCCTGCAGACGGCCATGGCCATGCTCGGCGCCACCGAGCTGGTGGTGTGCGACCGGGCCCTGAGGGAGGGCCTGATCGTGGACTGGATGCTGCGTAATGGCCTGCTGGCAGACCGCTTCGCCTTTCAGAGCACGATCCGCCAGCGCACCGTGCGCCACCTGGCTCGCACCCATGCCGTGGATGCGGTGCGAGCCGATCGGGTGGCTGCCCATGCCTTAGCCCTCTACGACCAGACCCGGGGTTTGCTTCATGACGACCGCGGCGAGGGCCGCCAGCTGCTGTGGGCCGCGGCCCAGCTCCACACCTGCGGCAAGCAAATCAACATCGCCTCATACCACAAGCACACCTGGTACCTGATCCGCCACGGGGAACTTCTGGGCTACACCGAGGCGGAGCACCTGATGGTGGCCGCCATCGCCCGCTACCACCGCCGCGGCCTGCCCAAGAAGCGTCACGAGTCATGGCAGGTGATCGAGGGCCGGGAGAATCGCCAGACCGTGTCTTCGATGGCCCTGCTCCTGCGGCTCGCGGCGGCCCTCGACCGGCGGCCTGCGGCCGTGGTCGCCGGCCTGGAGGTGGAGGCTGAGGGATCCCGCAGTGCGGGTACCACCGGGCTGGCGGTGAGGCTGCTGCCCACAGTCGCGGCGGGGGAGACCCCCGCCGACTTGAGCCTGGAGCGGTGGAGCCTGCGCTCCTGCGCGCCTGCCGTGCTGGAGGCTTCGGACCTGCGCCTCAGGGTGCCGGAGCCTTAGGCGAATCCGGCGCCGCGGCCGCTGCCTCGGCACGTTGCGGGGTTACGGCAAAGGAGCGCCAGATCACCTGGTTGATGGGCCCCAGCACCCGGGGTTCCTGGCCCTCCACCGCCGCCCGCACCAGATCCGGCCGACCGGCCATCACTCGCAGCCCTTGGCCCAGCGGGAATCGCTTCTCTCCCTGCAGAGTGCCCTCGAAGAGAGTGGCACCTTGGCTGTTGCGCACCTCCAGCCAGCTGGGTTCCTGGCTGCGGAGTACCAGGAGGGCGGGGCCGGCTGTGGCCGGTGCCTTGGCCACTGGTGCAGCGGGGGGGGTTGCAGGAGCGGTGGTCGGAGCGGAGCTGGCCTGTGGAGCGCTGCTGCTGACCTGCCCAGTGTTGCCAGGGGCCGAAGGACTGCGCTGCCATAGGAGTCCTAGCCCCACGGCAACGGTGCTGAGCAGCAGGGCGGCACCGGCGAGCAGTGGCCCCGGCGGCCTGCTGCCAGCCCGTTCCGTGGCCCGCGCACGGGCTGGAGTGGGGGCTCGGCCGGCTTGGGCCGGCTGGGCTCGCGACCGCCGAGTCGGTGATGGGGTGGCTTCCTTGGTCCAGGCCGGGGCGGCGGCCCGCAGGGCCGCTACCGCCTCCTCCGCGTCCACCCCGAGGATCGCCGCCACCCGCCGCACCAGGGCGATCACGAAGACCAACTCCGGCAAGCGGCTGGTGTCGGCGTTTTCGAGCGCCTTGAGCTGCTCATGGCCGATGCAGAGCCGTTCGGCCAAAGCCTCCAGATCGAGGCCGCGGGATTGTCTGGCCGCCCTGAACTGGCGCCCGAGGGCCACCAGTTCAGGGATGGGGGCAGGGGCGTCCTGGGAGAGGGTGGAATCGGGGCCGGTCGGAGGTACCGGTTCGTCGGGCACGGCAGGTAGAAATCCTGGATGCAGGAAAGTATGACAACTCAATCACCGAATCACCGCAGGATGGTGTTCATCGGCACTCAAATGGGATGGGCGATACTGGATTCGAACCAGTGACCCCTTCCGTGTGAAGGAAGTGCGCTACCGCTGTGCTAATCGCCCGACTGGCCGCGCTTCGCGCTGCTGCCGTGGGTCAAGCATAGATCACCACCATCCGATCCCTTTCCTGGCAGCGGCCAAGCCAGGCCAGGCTGCTATCCATCACGATAATTTGCGCTTGTCGTCTCTGGTTGTGGCTCCCGCAGATTCCGGCATGGAGACCTTCGGACCGGGTGACCGGATCATGCTCCGATCGCCAGCAAGGGGTGGGGCAAAACCCTGGGCGCTTCCCTTCACCGTCCGATTCCGCCGCCGTGCCTTCCTCCGTGCCCAATCCGATCGCTTCTCCTGATACGCCCAACCCCGGTGCGGCGGCGGACAGGGTGGATGTGCTGATCGTGGGCGGTGGCGTGTGCGGAACGGCCCTGCTGTTCGAGCTGGCCCGTTACACGGACCTATCCCGCCTGGCCCTGGTCGAGCGCTACGGCCGGTTGGCCCAGGTGAATTCGAGGGCCAGCAGCAACAGTCAGACCATCCACTGCGGCGATATCGAGACCAACTACACCCTGGAGAAGGCCCTCAGCGTGCAGCGCACCGCCGCGATGATCGGCCGCTACGGCGAGCTCCTCGACCCGGCCGTGCGCGATCGCTGCGTGTTCCGCACGCCGAAGATGGTGCTGGCGGTGGGGGAGGCTGAGTGCGCCCTGCTGCGCCGCCGTTTCGAGCAGTTTTCGCCCCATTTTCCGGCCATGGAACTGCTGGAGCCCGAGGCGATCTCCGAATGGGAGCCGCGGGTGGCCCTGATAAACGGCGAGTTCCGCCCCGAGCCGATTGTGGCGATCGGCATCCGCAACTCCCCAACGGCGGTGGATTACGAAGCCCTGGCCGAATCCTTTGTGGCCGAGGCCCGGCGCGAGCTCGCCGGTTCCGCCCGTGAGCTTGATCTGCGGCTCGGCACGATGGTGGAGGCGATCGAGCCGGAAGGGGATGGTTTCCGGGTTCGCCTGCGACCGGGGCCCGGCAGTGCGGTGGCCCCCGGTGAATTGCGGGCCCGCCATGTGGTGGTGGCCGCTGGTGCCCACAGCCTGCTGCTGGCCCAGCGCCTTGGTTATGGCCTGGAGTATTCCTGCCTGCCGGTGGCGGGCAGCTTCTACTTCACCCCTGACCTGCTCAACGGCAAGGTCTACACCGTGCAGAACGACAAACTCCCCTTCGCCGCCATCCATGGAGATCCCGATGTGCGGGCCCCAGGGAAGACCCGCTTCGGTCCCACGGCCCTGCTGTTGCCGCTGCTGGAGCGCTATCGGCCCGCTTCCTTCTGGGAGTTCCTGCGGGTGCTGCGGCTGGATGGGGCCGTTCTGGCCGTGCTGTGGCAGCTCTTCGGCGTGGCCGATATCCGCAACTACATCCTCCGCAATCTCCTGTTCGAGGTTCCCTGGCTGCGCCGCCGGCTCTTCCTCGCCGATGCCCGCAAGATCGTTCCCTCCCTGCAGCTGGAGGATCTCAGCTTCGCTCGGGGCTACGGCGGTATCCGACCCCAGCTGATCGATCGCCGCTCCCAACGCCTGTTGCTCGGCGAGATCCGGATCGAGGCGATGCCCGGCCTGAGCTTCAATGTCACGCCGTCGCCGGGGGGCACCTGCTGCCTGGGCAACGCCCTGCGGGATGTGGAGGCGATCGCGGCCCGGCTGGGCTGTCATCTCGATCGAGGGCGGCTGGAGGCCGAACTCCTGGGTAATCCCGGCGACGGAGGCTCGGCTGAGGTCACACCCCAGGCTGCTTAGGCGGATCGAGTCCTGATGGCCTGCCTTAATCAGCACCGCCCCGGAACAGGTGGTTGTGGCTGGCCGAGTAGAGCAGGGAGCGGGTTTCGCCAGTCGCCGCCAAGGCGGGGCTCACGATGTAAAGGGTAGTGCGGATCAGCTCCCGTTCCCGGCTGGTGGCGGCCATGGCCGCCAGCGGCACCACCGAGAGCCATTGATCGGGCCAGCTGACCCGATAGCCAATCGCTACAGGGGTTTCGGGGGGATAGTGGAGCAGCAGCTCCTGCTGCACCTCCTCCACGTGGCGGGCGCTGAGATAGAGGCAGAGCGAGGCTCCCAGAGCGGCCAGCCGTTGCAGCGATTCGCGCTCCGGTACCCCGGTGCGGCCGCCGGCCCGGCTGAGCACGATGGTCTGGACCAGTCCGGGGATCGTGAGTTCCTGGCCCAGGGCGGAGGCCGTGGCCTGGTAGGCGCTCAGGCCGGGCACCACCTCCACGGCGATGTCGGCATCGGCAAGCCGGCAGATCTGTTCCGCCAGGGCGCCGTAGAGGCAGGGATCGCCATCGTGCAGCCGCACGACGCGGAGGCCAGCGCGAGCCTTCTCGACCACCACCGCCAGCACCTCCTCCAGGGTGAGGGTGCTGGTGCGGATCTTTTGGCAACCCTCCCTAGCCAGGGCGGCGATCTGGGGATTGATCAGTGAATCGGTCCACACCAGGACCTCTGCTGCTTCGATCGCCCTGGCGGCCCGCAGGGTGAGCAGATCGGTGGCACCCGGCCCGGCTCCTACGATCTGGACAAAGGGGCGTTCGGCCGCGGCTGTCATCGGGGTGAGGTTCAAGGGTTGAGATCTCCGCTCGCGAGGGCGGGATCCGGCAGGGCCCGGCGCTGGTCGTAAAGCCACCAAAGGCCAAGGGCGCCGCCGCAGATGAGCAGCAGGCTCACCAGCTGGGCCATGCGCAGGCCCCCCTGACAGAACGGCGGATCGGAGAGGAGGCAAAGGGGATCGAGCCTCAGCGCTTCGATCCAGAGACGCCCACTGCTGTAAGCCATCACATAAACACAGCTCAGGGCACCGGCCGGAAGCTGGATGCGGCCCCGGGAGGCGGCACGGAACAGGGCGAGCAACAGGGCCAGCACGCCCAGGTTCCAGAGCGATTCATACAGGAAGGTGGGGTGGAAGGTTTCGGCATTGAGAAACTCGATCGGCCGGTTCTGAATCGGGATGCTGAGTTTCCAGGGGAGCTCGGTGGGCAGCCCGAAGGCTTCGGAGTTGAAGAAGTTTCCCCAGCGGCCGATCGCCTGGCCCAGCGCCACCGCCGGCACCAGCACATCGAGCAGGGGCCAGAAGGGCTGCCGCCGCCAGCGGCAAAAGAGAACGGTGGCCAGGCTGCCGCCGATCAGGGCTCCGTGAATGGCGATGCCACCCCGCCAGATTGCCAGGGCATCGAGCCAGTGGCCCTGGTATTGGCGCCACTCCAGGGCCACGTAGTAAGCGCGGGCCCCGATCACGGCACCGGCCACGAGCACCGGCAGCAGATCGGCGATCAGGTTCGGGTCGATGCCGCGGCGCCGGCCCAGCCGCATGGCCAACAGCAGACCCAGCAGCACAGCCGTAGCGATCAGCAGCCCATACCAACGCACAGCCAAGGGCCCCAGCTGGAAGACCAGGGGGCCCGGGGAGGTGAACGCGGCCAGCATGGGCGCTTCCAGCGACATCAGCATGGCCACGGTTGTGGCGTGGGGGAAGGCAGCCAGCGTGAGAGATCGATCAGATGGTGCCTTCGGCAGCCTGCACCTTTTCCACCTGGCGCTTCTTCAGCACCAGCAGAATCTGGGAGAGGGCCACCAGGGCGAAGAAAGCCAACAGACCGTAGATACGAACGGGATTCTGTAGAACCACCTCGGCGTCCAGTTGACCGAAACCACCCACATTCGGGTCGTTGGTGAGGGGAGCCCCGGCAGCCACCACATCACCCACTGCCACCTCCAGGGTGGGTCCGGCGGGGATGGTCTCGGTGACGCTGCCATCGGAGGTTCTGATCTCCACCATGGTGGCGCCGTTCTCGCCGGCGGTGATGGCACTCACCGTGCCGGCCGCAGGAGCTGTGAACAGGTTGTTGTTGGTTTTCTCACCGGTGGGGGTGACCTGACCGCGGCCGCGGTTGCCTCCCACGTGGATCTGGTACTTACCGAAGTGAATGCTGCTGTCGGTGGCGGGATCGGGTGAGAGCACCGGGAAGACAATCTTCTGGTGCTGGTCACCGGGAAGGGGACCCACCAGCAGGATGTTGGGCTGGGTTTCGCTGTACTGGGTGTAGTAGATGCCGGCGGTCTCCTCTTTCAACTCCTCGCTCAGGCGCTCGGGGGGAGCAAGGCGAAAACCGTCGGGAAGCATCACCACAGCGCCCACGTTCAGGCCCGTGGCGCTGCCGTCGCCGGCCACCTGCTGGATGCTGGAGTCGTAGGGGATTTCGACCTCAGCCTTGAACACCGTGTCGGGGAAGACGGCCTGGGGAATCTCCACATGGGTGATCTTCTTGGCCAGGTGGCAGTTAGCGCAGACGATCTTGCCCGTGGCTTCGCGGGGGCTGGCGTAGTTCTGCTGGGCCCAGAAGGGATAGGCCCAGCTGGCGCTGGCGCCGCTCAAAAGCACCCCAGCCCCGAGGGTGAGGGAGAGCAGGCAGCCGAGCAGGGAGGAGATGGAACGTCGCATGGCGGAGGATCGGGCGGACGCGGGCGGCAGGGGGTGAAGCGCAGGGTTGGGAACGGGAATCAGGCCCACCAGGGCTTGTCACCGGTGCGGAAGTCGGTCTCGGTCCACTGGCTGAGGAACACGTTGTCGTTCTCGGTCGACACGTGGGCGAGCGCCAGGGAGAGCGGAGCAGGGCCGCGCACCACCTTGCCGGTGGCGTCGTACTGGCTGCCGTGGCAGGGGCACATGAATTTGTTGGCGCCGCTGTTCCAGGGCACCACACAACCCAGGTGGGTGCAGATGGCGTTGATCCCGTAGTTGCCGATGGCCTCGGGACCCTCCACCACCAGATAGGTGGGATCTCCCTTGAGCCCCTGCACCAGGGAGCGGTCACCCTCCTTATGGCCGGCGAGCCAGCCGGAGAGAGTCACCGCGTTGCCGGCCTCATCCTTGGCGGTGGTACCGCCGCCGCCACCGGCGGGCCGGGGGGGGATGAAGTAGTTGACCACCGGGTAGAGAGCGCCTAGGGCCACGCCTGTCACCGAACCAAAGGTGAGCAGGTTCATGAACTGCCGGCGACCCATGCCGGGCACATCCCCATTGGATGGGTTGGAGGAGGCCGCAGGGATCTGGGTCATAAGAACCTTTCCGGTGTCAAAGGAGCTTTGGGGGCCATTATGAACTGCGTCCGGTCCCGAGCGGGGCCGCGGGCGGGCCCTGGATGGAACGCTTCACGAAGAGCTGGGCGCGCGGCCACGGGGGGGCCTGCCAGAGTTGACCGTATGCCGCGGCCATGGCCCATGTCGGAATGCGAGGCCGCCGGTGGGGCACCCCTCAGCGTGGAGGAGCTGCTTTCCCTGCTGCGGGGGCGCTGGCAGGCCTCCTACGACCTCCAGCTGGTGCGGCGCCAGGGACGCCTTTACCTGCATGTGATGTGGGGCCATCTCGAGCAGCAGTCCTTTCCGCTCACCGCCGAGGCCTACGGCGAGAAGCTTGCAGCCATCGTGGCGAGCCTCAATGGCCTGGGCGTGGCGGCCCAGGTGCGTCAGTGGCTGGCCACCACCCGCGACAGACCCCGGCTAGGCAAGGCGCTCTCGTTGCCGCTCCAGCTGCCGGAGGGCCGCGCCAGCGAATTTCTGCTCTGAGCCCCAGGGCCAGCCGCGATCCCGCCGCGGTTGCGGACTGGCTCAGGCTTGAGCCGGATCCGATCGGGTGAGGTGCTTATCCCGCTCAGGCCCTAGCGGGCCGTGAGCCGCTCAGGGCCACCAGGCCCACCCCCACCAGATAAAGGGCCGTGATCGCTCCGCCGAGCAGGAGCATGGTGATCGGATCGGTGGAGGGCGTCAGCACCGCCCCCGCCAGGGCGCTGCCGAGCACCACCCATCGCCAGGCCCGGAGCATTGTGGGCGCGTCGATCAATCCCAGGGCACCGAGCAGCAACTGCAGCACCGGCAGCTGAAAGGCCAGGGCCGTGGCCACCATCAACAGCAGCACGAAGTCGAGGTAGCGCTCGATCGACCAGAACGGCTCCACCACATCGGCGCCGTAGCTCACCAGGAAGCGCAGGGCTGCCGGCACCAGGGCCCACCAGGCGAAGGCCAGCCCAGCCAGGAAGAGGAGAGAAGAACCGGCCACGGCGGGGGCCACCAGCCGCCTCTCCCGCCGAGTCAGGCCGGGCAGTACGAAGGCGAGCAGCTCAAACAGCACCCAGGGCAGGGCAAGGGTGAGACCGGCGTAGCCCGCCACTTTGAGGGAAACCAGCAGGAACTCCCCCGGGGCCAGCTGCAGGAAGCGGATCCCGGCGGCCGGCATCTCCAGCCAGCGCACCAAGGGCCGCACGAACAACAGGCAGAGGCCGGCCCCGATCACCACCGCCAGCAGGCTGCGCAGCACACGCCAGCGCAGCTCCTCGAGGTGCTCCACCAGCGTCATCTCCACCTCGCCAGGAAACTCGTTGTCGGCGTGGGGGAGCGGAGCGGTGGCTGAGACCGGCACAGCGCTGACCTCCGCTGCCGCGGTTCTCGATGCGCTGGCGTCGCTCGGGGGGGGCAACGGATGGTGCTCGGAGGTGGTACCAGCCTGCACCCCAGCGGACGCCGGCGGCGGGGAGAGGGGCGCTGGTGCCGGGGCGGCCTCCGGCTGGAGGTCGGGATCGGACAAAGGGGGTGCGTCTCGGGGGGACTGCTGAAATTGTGCCTGGGCAGGAGGGAGCACCGCTGCGGTTGCGGCGTGGAGGCGGCTGGTTCAGAAGTTGGTGCTTCAACGGTCTGAATGGCCGCTTCTGCCCGTCCTTCGCTTCATGGTTCTTTTTCACATTCATGTTCATGGTTCATGTTCATGGTTCTGCCACCGAGGCGATGGCTCCGATCGGCGGCGGGGGGAATCAGCCCCTTGGAATCAGGCCCCTGGCTCTCCGCCCGACCCACGGCCGGCCTTGTCTTCCCGCCCCGGGGCGAGCAGCCTCAGGCCCCGCTCCGGTTCTCCCCAGAGGATCTTGCCGCTCCCGTGGCGCACCGTGCCAGCGCCGGCGCCGGCGATCCGCTGCAACGTTTCAGCCGCCACCATCACCACCGGCACCCGGCTGTTGCCGCGGGCGCGGCTGAAGTGGGCCGCGAGGTCGGCTGCGGCCTCCAGATCGTCTTCCCGGGGGCTGGCTTCGGAGCCCTTGAGCACCACGTGGCTGCCGGGGCATTCCTGGGCGTGGAACCAGAGATCCCCCCGCCGGGCCTGGCGCAGGCTGATCCATTCGTTCTGGCGATGGTTGCGGCCCACCTGCAGCCGCAGGCCCCCGGGGCTGCGCAGTTCGAGCGGCTGGGGGGTGGGGGCCTCGCGGCGACGACGGCGTTGACCCTGGCGGGGCTCGAGCTGCTCCTCGATCTCCTGTTCCAATTCCCGCAGGGCCCCGACCGCTTCGCTCTGCTCCAGGAATGCGCTTTGATCGAGGAAATGAAGGCTGGTCTCCAGCCAGTCGAGCCGCTGCCGGTGCAGGGCCAGGCGGGGTTCGATCGCGGCCACCGAGCGGCGCAGGCGGCGGGCCTGGTTGTAGAGCTTCTGGGCCTGGGCGATGACCTCCTTCGGGGGATTCCCCTGGCAGAGCAGAGCATCGGCCTGCAGCTGCAGCGCCTCGCTGCCGGCGGCGGCCTCCAGCAGGCTCCGTTGCAGATCGGCGTCGCGGCTCTCCCGGCTGGCCGCCGTCGCCAGCCGCTGCCGCAGGGTCGCCCGACGCTGTTCAAGTTCCCGGCTGGCCAGCCGGGAGCCGTAGTAGTGCGCCAGGGCCCGGTTGATCGGACCTGCGGCCGGGGAGTGCGGCACGGGATCCACCGCCTCTGCGCCATCACCGGCCCCGCTGACCCCGCGAGCCCCGGCTTGATCGCCAATCCAGCAGCGGTAATCGCAGCCACCCCCTTCGCGGTACCGGAACCGCTTTTGCTCAACCGCCAGCAGCCAGCCTCGCCAGCGGCGGTGCAGGGCCTGCCAGTCGGCGGCTTGGAGATCCGTCACTGGCCGCTCCAGCAGCGGCGGCCCGGGCTCGACTTCAATCCCATCGACCAGCTGCCTTGCCAGGCCTGGGCTGATGCCCTGGTAGGTGTCCTGCAGGGCCCGCTGCAGCGGCAGGGGCACCAGGCTGAGGCGGCGGCGCCAGTCGTCGAAGGATTCCTCGCTTCTGGGCGGCTCGCCGGCCAGTGGTGGCGGGGGGCTGTAGGGGTCTCCGGTGCCGATCGGCCGCAACCGCGATTGTTCTGGCCGCACCTGCCGCCCTGCCGCCACCACCCGTCGCCGTTCATCGAGCAGGAAGAGGTTGCTGCGACGGCCCATCAGTTCCAGCACCAGCCAGCGCTGATCGGGCTCCCCCGGCCGCCGGGCGAAGCCCAGCTCCACCACCCGCTCCCAGCCCTGCTGTTCGATCGACACCAGCGCCAGACCCCGCAGGCCGTGCTGCAGCTGCTGGGCCAGGGTGCTGCCCTCCCCCTGCCGGGGCGGAGCACTGATGCCGTGGAGTCGGGGTGCCTCCGCCTGCCACCCCAGCTCGATCCACCGACACCCCTCCAGGCCCCGCAGGGCCAGTTGCAGGGTGTGGGGATCGCTCTGCTGGGCCTTCTCGAAGCGGCTCGGCAGCAGGCTGCCCCGCAGTTCGGCGAGCAGGGCCCGCAGGGTGGTTGCATCGATCGCCTGGATCGCCGCCATGGATCGTGCCGCTTTGCAGCTTCTACTCTGCGGCCAGACCTCTCCGTGCCATGTCCTCCACCCCCAGCCCCGGCCGGCTCACCGTGATCACCGGACCGAGTGGCGTCGGCAAGGGCACCCTGGTCAACCTGCTGCTGGAGCGCCATCCCGCAATGTGGCTCTCTGTATCGGCCACCACCCGCGCTCCTCGCCCTGGCGAGGAGGAGGGGGTTCAGTACTTCTTCATGGAGCGGCCGGCCTTCGAGCAGCTGGTGGGCCGCGGCGGACTGCTGGAGTGGGCTGAATTCGCCGGCAACCTCTACGGAACGCCGCGGCAGCCGGTGGAGGCCCAGCTGGCGGCGGGGCATCCCGTGCTGCTGGAGATTGAGTTGGAGGGTGCGCGCCAAGTGCGCCAGAGTTTCCCCGGGGCGTTTCAGCTGTTCGTGGCTCCCCCCAGCTTCGCCGAGCTGGAGCGTCGTATCCGCGGCCGCGGCACCGATAGCGAGGAGGCGATCCAGAGGCGCCTGGCCCGGGCGCGGGTGGAGCTGGAGGCGGCGACAGAATTCGACGCGGTGCTGGTGAATTCCGATCTTGAGACCGCCCTGCTGAAGCTTGAGGAGCTGATGGGATTGGCGGTGGCTGGTTGATGCCGCTCGGCTTGAATCCAGTTCCCGGATCAGCTCGAAACCTCAAACCAATCAAACCAATCAAAGCCAAGGTCCAAAAAAAAACGACCCCGAAGGGTCGTCGGTGGTTTGGATGTGCTCGGCTGGAGTGAAGTACCAGCGTCTGATTCAAAAGGATTCAGAAGGGGGTGAACAGCATATCGGGGAAGAAGTGGTTGAATTCGATCATGATGAAGGCGGTGATGGTGAACCAGATCGCCGAAAAAACCGGAGCTGTGGTGAGGAACTTTTTCATGGTTTTGGAAGTCGGGGATGCGGGTGGAATGAGCGAATCAATCTCTGCTGAAGCCAGCAATCAACTCGGGGTATTCAGCGGGGTGAATCAGCGAGGCGACACAGTGATCTTGCTGTCGGCCTGGGTGAGCTTGCCGCTGGTCAACTCGCCGAAGGCGGCCAGGGGCCAGCTGGCGGCGGCCAGGGTGCTCTTGAAGGCCAATGGCACGTCGATCTGGATCTCGTGCATGGTGGCGTCCTTGCGGGTGGCCACGGCCTGGAGGTAGGTGCGACCGGCCCAGCCGATGGTGCCGGTTATGTAAAGGAAGGCGATGGCGGGAATGATGAATTCACCGGCGTGGCTCCAGCGGCCGTCCACGATCAGGTGGGGCAGGCCATCGGTGCCGCAGAGTGCCTTGCTGTACATCTCGAAGCGGCGCTTGGCCTGGGTCGTGGTGGCGGTGCCGGCCCGCTGTTGAAAGCGAGCGTTTTCGGCGCAAGGCGTGAGGCCGCCGATGTCGGCGTGGGCCACCGGCGCGAAGCCGAGAACCAGGAAGGCTGAGAGGAGTACAGCGAAGAAACGGCGCATGGGGAGGAGCCGGGCAGGGACTGCGGCAGGGCAGGATGTCACCAGCGGACAGTAGGGGAGCCCTCTGGAGCCGATGCCCACCGTTCTGGCGCTCGAAACAAGTTGTGACGAGTCGGCGGCGGCGATTGTGACCGACCGCAGGGTGCTTTCCAGCGCCGTGGCCTCCCAGATCGAGGAGCACGCCCGCTGGGGTGGGGTGGTGCCCGAGATCGCCTCCCGCCGCCATGTGGAGGCCCTTCCGGGCCTGGTGGCGCGGGTCGTGGCCGAGAGCGGCGTGGACCTCGCCGCCGTGGATGCCATCGCCGCCAGCGTGGCGCCCGGCCTGGTGGGTGCCCTGCTGGTTGGCTCGGTGACCGGCCGCACCCTGGCCCGTCTCCATGGCAAGCCCTTTCTGGGCATCCATCACCTGGAGGGGCATCTCGCCTCGGTGCGGCTCGGGGAGGATCCGCCCGAGGGGCCGACCCTGGTGCTGCTGGTGAGCGGCGGCCACACTGAACTGGTGCGGGTCGACGGGCCAGGCCGTTATCGGCGGTTGGGGCGCAGCCACGATGACGCGGCCGGTGAGTGCTTCGACAAGGTGGCTCGCCTGCTCGGACTCCCCTATCCCGGTGGGCCCGCGATCGAGGCCGCCGCCCGCCCAGGTGATCCCCACCGCTTCCGCCTGCCGAAGGGCCGGGTGTCGCGGCCCGGCGGCGGTTTCCACCCCTACGACTTCAGTTTCAGCGGCCTCAAGACCGCCATGCTGCGGCAGGTGGAGGCCCTGACGACCGCCGGGATCCCCCTGCCCCTTGCCGATCTGGCCGCCAGTTTCGAACAGGTTGTGGCCGAGGTTCTGGTGGAGCGCAGCTGCCGCTGTGCCCTCGATGAGGGGCTCGACACCCTCGTGCTGGTGGGCGGGGTGGCCGCCAATCGGCGGCTGCGGGCGCTGCTGGCGGAGCGGGCCGGAGCGGTCGGCCTGGGCTGGCGGGTGGCCCCCCTGGCCTGGTGCACCGACAACGCCGCCATGGTGGGTGTGGCGGCGTGCGAGCGGCTGAGGGGCGGTTGCAGCAGCCCGATCAGCCTCGGGGTGGCCCCCCGGCTGGCCCTGGCCGAGGCCGATCGGCTTTACGAAACCCAGCCCTGCTTTTAATAGCCCTAGGGTGTATTGATCCCTGCAGGCACGGCTCCAGGCCGTCAGTGCCCATGGCCCCGGCGAATCCCGTGCCGTACGACTCCACCCCTGAATCAGCTCCGATCCCTTCCGCCGGGATGCAGGTCGGTGCTGCACCGCCGGCCGTGGTGAGATCCGGCGGACCTGAGCCAGTCTCTCAGGAGGAGCTCAATTCTTGGCGGCGGGGCTTCACTCCCCAAGCCGAGATCTGGAACGGCAGACTTGCGATGCTTGGACTCTCGGTGGGCCTCACCGTATTGCTGGTGGCAAGACTCACAGGACACACCAACTGAAGCCCCACTTCTGGCGTGACGGCCCACCGGTTGCTGCGGAGGCTTTCAGGTACTGCCGCGAAGGGTCTGCTCCAGTTCGCCCGGCCGGTTGCTGTTGGAGATCACCTCTTCGGCGGTGGCTCTTCCCTCCTGCACCAAGCGGGCCAAGGACTGATTGGCGGTCTGCATGCCGTCGAAGGCGCTGCGGTTCATGATCGCATCAATCTCATCGAGTTTGCCGCTGATAATATAGTCGCGGCAGGTATCAGTGTTGATCAAGATATCGTGGAAGGCGGTTCTTTTTTCGTCGGTGGTCTTGATCAGACCCTGGGAGATCACCCCCAGGAGCGTTTCGGCAATGGCCCGCCGCATACCCTCCTGCTCGTGGGGGGAATACATCCTCAGCACCAATTCCAGCGTGCGCACGGCGGAAGTGGCGTGGAGGGTGCCGAGCACGAGATGACCGGTCTGGGCGGCCTTGATAGCAGTACTGAAGGTTTCCTGGTCGCGGATCTCACCGATCAGGATCACATCCGGATCTTCGCGCAGGGCTGATCTCAGGGCATTCTGAAACAGCTTGGTGTGGCTGCCAACCTCCCGCTGACGGATGAGAGACTGCTTGCTGCTGTGCACGAACTCCACCGGATCTTCGATGGTGAGCACATGCTTCTTCATGGTGGTATTGATATGATCAATCAGCGCCGCCAGGGTGGTAGTGATGCCCGAGCCCGTAGCTCCGGTGATCAGGATCATTCCTTTCGGCTTGGCAGCGAGGTCCTTGATCACGCTCGGCATTCCCAGGTTTGAAAGGCTGGGTATCTCCTTGGGGATGAGGCGCAGCACCATGGCCGGACCCTGCACCGTTTCGAGCAGATTGATCCTTACCCTCACGAAGGAGAAGGAGTGTGATCCATCGAATTCCTTCTGCCGCTTGAAGCTGTCCAACTGGCCGGGGTTGAGCACTTCTCGCAGCCAGTCGCGAAATGTATCGGCGTTGGTGACGGGCCAAGGGGTGGCCACGATGTCCCCAAGGCTGCGGAAGCGGGGCACCTCGCCAACGCCCAGATGGATATCGGAATAGTTGTTGATGAAGGCGATCTGCACGATCGCCTCAAGGTTGGCCGGCGGTTCGGCCGGGGTGCCGGGAGGTTCCGGGTTCACCCGGGCCGGGGTGGTCGGAGGGGCGGGGGCAGCCGGAGGTGGTGGCGCAGCCGGGATGGCGGCTCTGGTTCCCAGCTGGCTTCCCTCCTCCAGGGGGGGGGAGGCTGCTGGCGTGGGAGTGGGCTGGGGCGGGGGCGGCGCCGCCGGTGGTGTGCTGGGGCTGAACGCAAAGGGCAGTTCGGCCATGGCTCCGGGGCGGAGGCTTTAGAGCCAATGGTCGCACCGTTCCCCCGGCACTGCCACCGTCGCTGAATGCTCTGCCGGAGGGCGTCAGCGGCTCAGCGCTGGAGTGAGGGGGCATCGGGCGGAGATCCGTAGGATTAGAGGGTCTGCGGCCTGGTCTTGTCTGCTGTCTCCGCTGCCGCATCCCCCACTTCCCAGGCCGCATCCCCAGGCGCGCCCCTGGTGAGCATCGTGCTGGGTACCCGCCCTGAAGCGATCAAGCTGGCGCCGGTGATCCTGGCCTTCCAGGCCTCCTCCGCCTTCCGCACCCGGGTGGTGCTCACCGGGCAGCACCGCGAGATGGTGAGCCAGGTGATGGAGTTGTTCGACCTCCGGGCCGACCACGATCTGGCCCTGATGGCCCCCAACCAGACCCTCACCCATGTGACCTGTGCCTCCCTGCAGGGCCTGAAGCAGGAGTTCAGCCTGCATCGCCCCGCCCTGGTGCTGGTTCAGGGCGACACCACCACGGCCTTCGCCAGTGCCCTGGCGGCGTTCTACGAGCAGATCCCGGTGGGCCATGTGGAGGCGGGTCTGCGCACCGACAACCTGTTCGACCCCTTTCCGGAGGAGGCCAACCGCCGTTTGATCTCCCAGCTGGCCCAGCTCAACTTCGCCCCCACCGAGCGCTCTGCTGCCAACCTCCGTGCCTCCGGCGTGGTGGGGGAGATCACCACCACCGGCAATACGGTGATCGATGCGCTGCTGCTGATGGCCGAGAAGGCCCCCACCCTGGAGATCCCTGGCCTCGACTGGGAGCGGCAGCGGGTGTTGCTAGCCACGGTGCACCGACGCGAGAACTGGGGTGACCGGCTGCAGGACATCGGCCGCGGCTTCCTGGCCGTGCTGGAGCGCTTCCCCGACACCGCCCTGCTGCTCCCCTTGCATCGCAATCCCACCGTGCGGGAGCCGTTGCAGGAGCTGCTGGGCACCCACCCCCGCGCTTTCCTCACCGAACCCCTCGACTACGACCGCCTGGTGGCGGCCATGCGGGGTTGCACCCTGCTGCTCACCGATTCCGGTGGGCTGCAGGAGGAAGCCCCGGCCCTGGGTAAGCCCGTGCTGGTGCTGCGCCGCACCACCGAGCGTCCTGAGGCTGTGGAGGCCGGCACCGCCCGGTTGATCGGCACCGCCAGCGCCACGATCCTTGAGGAGAGCTCCCGGTTGCTGGAGGATCGGGCGGCCTATGAGGCGATGGCCAGGGCCCACAACCCCTTCGGGGATGGTCTGGCCAGTGGCCGCATCGTGGAGACCACCCGGCGCTACCTCGAGGCCGTTGCCCCCGTAGCCTGAGCAATCGGGCCTGAGCAGTCGGGCCAGAGCAACGGGGCTGGTCGGGGGCTCAGTTCTTGCGTTTCTTCGCCCAGGGCGGCAGGTCGATGAACACGCGGCTGCCGGGCTCCAGTCCGGCGATGATCTGGGTGTTGCGGCCGCTGCTCACGCCCAGTTCCACCGGCCGGAACGTGGGTTGGCTCTCCTTACCCACCAGCAGCACCCCGGGTTTGCCCTCTTCGGTCACCACCGCCACCGTGGGGACCAGGGTGCGGGCCTGAAGCCGCCCGGTCTGGAAGTCCACGTCGGCGGTCATGCCGATCCTGAGTTCCGGGGCGGGATCCACCAGCGCGAGCTTCACCTCAAAGGAGGTCACGTTGTTCGTCTTCACGGCCCGGGGAGCGATCTGGCGGACGCGGGCGGCGAAGCGGCGGTCGGGGAAGGCATCCACCCGCACACTGGCGGGCATACCCAGCCGCAGGCGGCCCAGATCGCTTTCGGGAACCTTGGCCAGCACCTCCAGGCCCTGGGAGAGCTCCACGATCGAGGAGCTGGTGGCACCGGCGCTGGCCGACGCCGTGGTGGTGGGGGTCACGAAGGCGCCCGGATTGGCGAAGCGCTGGCTGATCACCCCGTCGAAGGGAGCCCGCACGATCAGTTCCTCTTTTTCCACATAGCGCTGCTCCAGCCGCTGCCGTGCTGCGTTCACCGCCATCCGCTTCACCTTCTCATCGGCGCGGAAGCGGCTGAGGTCGTTGAAGCTGATCGCTCCCTGGCGATAGAGAGGTTCATTGCGCCGCAGCTCACTGGCGCTGCGCTCCAGCTCAGCTTCGGCGGAGCGGATGTTGGCCGCCAGCTCCTGCGCCCGATCGCGCAGGTCTCCGGCATCCATGCGGGCAATGGCCTGGCCGGCCTTCACCGTGTCGCCCTCGTCCACAAAGAGCTCCTCGATCAGGCCCTGCCGTTTCGGGCTCACATTCACCCGCTCCACGGCATCCAGTTCACCGGCGGCGGTCACCACCCCTGGCAGCTCGCCGGACTGGGCCAGCACCGTGTACGGTGCCACATCGCGGCCGCCCGCCTTCTGCTGGCGCTGCCAGAGGCCCAGGCCGGCCAGCAGGGCGGCCACCACGGCCAGCAGCAGCCAGGGGCGCCAGCGCCGCCAGGCAGCCCGGCGAGTCGGCAGGGCGATCGGGGGCGCCGGCGCCAGCGGAGGGGTGGTGGGCGCGCCCACGGGTCGGAGGGAGGAAGAGGCGGAAATCGGAAGCGGCCAAGCTGCCGTCAGTCTCGCCGGTCGCGCCCGCTGGTGGGTGGCGGAGAGCCGAAGCCATGCCGGCCCGGGCAGGAGGGCAGAACCGGCCCGCGTAGATTCCAGCCATGCTCAAAGCCGGAATCGTGGGGCTGCCCAACGTGGGCAAATCCACCCTCTTCAATGCTCTGGTGGCCAACGCCCAGGCCACCGCTGCCAATTTCCCCTTCTGCACGATCGAGCCCAATTCGGGAGTGGTGGCCGTGCCCGATGGGCGCCTGCAGCAGCTTTCCGCTCTCTCGGGCTCGAAGGAGATCATCCCCACCCGGGTGGAGTTTGTGGACATCGCCGGCCTGGTGAAGGGCGCCAGCCAGGGGGAAGGCCTGGGCAACAAGTTCCTGGCCAACATCCGCGAGGTGGACGCCATCGTGCATGTGGTGCGCTGCTTCGAGGACGATGACGTGATTCACGTTTCGGGCTCGGTGGATCCTCGCCGCGATGCCGAGATCATCAACCTGGAGCTTGGGCTTTCCGATCTGGCCCAGGTGGAGAAGCGCCGCGAGCGCCTCAAGAAGCAACTGCGCACCAGCAAGGAGGCCCAGCTCGAGGATGGCGCCCTGGAGCGCATCCAGGCGGTGCTGGAGAAGGGCGGCGCCGCCCGTTCGGTGGTCCTGGCTGAGGAGGAGGAGGTCCTGATTCGGCCCCTGGGCCTGCTCACCGCCAAGCCGATCATCTATGCCACCAATGTGAGCGAGGACGACCTGGCCGGCGGCAATGCCTTCGTGGAAACCGTGAAGGCCCTGGCAGAGCAGGAGGGTGCCCTCTGCGTGAAGATCTCGGCCCAGGTGGAAGCGGAGCTGATTGAACTGCCCGAGGAGGAGCGCAGCGAGTTTCTGGCGGGCCTGGGGGTGAGCGAGGGCGGCCTGCAGAGCCTGATCCGGGCCACCTATGAACTGCTGGGTCTGCGCACTTACTTCACCACCGGCGAAAAGGAGACCCGCGCCTGGACGATCCGCACCGGCATGACGGCCCCCCAGGCTGCCGGTGTGATCCACACCGATTTCGAGCGCGGCTTCATCCGCGCCCAGACGATCGCTTGGCAGCAGCTGCTTGAGGCTGGCTCCCTGGCGGAGGCCCGCAACCGGGGCTGGCTGCGCAGCGAGGGGAAGGAATATGTGGTAGCCGAGGGGGATGTGATGGAGTTTTTGTTCAACGTCTGATGCATCTTTTTTTTATCCGGCGCTTGAGGCGATCTTGATGGCGGCGGGTTGAGTTCCTGCGCCAGCTCCGCGCCTGCCGGCGTTGCATGCGGCTGCTGGCGGGGTGGTGCTGCTCGCCGGCCTGACGGACGCTGTGCTTCCACGGGGGGGCTTCGCCGCGATCGGTGAGGATGGTTCTGCCCGGTTCTCCCTAGCCCCTGCCATGAGCCAAGTGTCCGGCACCTCCCCTGCGGCCGGCCCCCTCGGCCCCGGCTCCGACGGCGGCTCCGATTCCGGAGCTCCGCAGCCCAAAGCCGAGGAACACCCGCATAACTTCAGTGTGCAGAAGGAGGTGCATCGCCAGATCCGCAACGATCCCGATTACGACGACTGGGAGTACGGCACTGAGCCCCTGCCCCAGGAGGCCTGGAAGCTGGCCGAGTCCACGCCAGCGGATCCCGCATGATCACCACTCCCCTGCAGGGCTGCGGGAGAGTGGTGTCACCAGGCTGAAGACCCCGGATGCGCCCTGCGCCTCTCACCACCGCGGGTCGTCGTCGTAGGGGCGCCGTTTGTGGTCTGTTGATCGGCCTGGTGGCCTTGCCGTTGGCGCTGCCGCCGCGCTCGGTGCAGGCGGCCGAGCTGCTGGAGTTGCGCATCGACTCCCTCCAGATCCCGATCCACCTCGGCCAGCTGGCGGCTTGGAGCCGGCAGCCGGCAAGTGATGGGCCATTGGCGGGTGATCTGGGGCCGTGGCTCGGCCTGCTCGATGCCCGCAGCCGCGCCGACCTGCATCGGATGCTGCGGGCCCCCCTGCTCAGGGATCAGAGCTTCGGCCGCCAGTTGCTCGACACCTGGGCTGGTCGGCAGTTGCTGGAGGAGCTGGGGAACCTGCTCACCACGGCGGATGGAGGCAGCACCACGACCCTGCTGCAGATCACCCTGCGGCGGCTGTTGGAGCAGCGGCGGGAGGTCACGCTGCTGGAGCTGCTGGAGGCACTGCCGCCGCAGACCCTGAATCTCCGCCTCGATGCCCTGGTGAGCCTGGGCCAGCGCTGGCGCTTTCAGCTGAAGCGCCAGCAGCAGGCGATGGTGCGCCTGGGGAGGCTGCCCCTGCCGCTGATCCAGCCTCCTGCCTCCGCCGGGGAGAACGCCGCTGCCGAGGCGGGCCGCCCCGCTCCGCCGCCGCTGCGGCTGCAGCTTGCGGTGCCGGGCCGGCGCGAAGGCCTGCCGTTGGAGATCTGGGCTGCCAGCGTCGAGCGCCGCCCCAACCAACCCTGGGTGCTGATGATGCCTGGCCTGGGCGGAAACGCCGACCAACTGGGCTGGCTGGCCAGGGCCCTGGCCCAGCGGGGCTGGCCGGTGGTGGTGGTGCAGCACCCTGGTAGCGATGGGCTGGCCCTGCGGGCTGCCCTCAATGGGCAGCAACCACCTCCGGGAGCCGAAACCCTGGGCATCCGCCTGGCCGATGTGGAGGCGGTGGTGGCCGCCCAGCGGCTGGGGAGGTTGCCGGTGAACGGCTCGGGCCTGGTGCTGGCCGGCCATTCGCTCGGAGGGCTCACGGCGCTGCTGGCGGCGGGAATCGCCCCCCAGCCTGGATTGGAGGGTCGTTGCCGCACGGCTCTGGAACGCCTGCCGATCCATAACCCCTCCCGCCTGATTCAGTGCCAGCTGCCGGAGCGGGCCCTGCCCCCTCCCTCCCGGCCGCCCGCCGACCTGCGGGCCCTGGTTCTCTTCAATGGGTTCGGCAGTCTGCTCTGGCCCGAGCCCGGCCTGGGGGCCCTGCCGGTGCCGCTGCTGATGGTGGGCGGCAGCCTGGATCTGGTCACGCCACCGCTCGATGAACAGCTGGCCCTGTTCCTGGCCGTGCGTGATCGCCGCAGCCGGCTGGTGGTGGTGCAGGGGGCCAGCCACTTCTCGCCGCTGCGGATGACCCAGCGCGATGAGGCGCTGCTGCGGCTGGGAAGGGAGCTGGTGGGGGCGGACCCGCTGCGGGTGCAGGGGGTGCTGCTCGATGTCACCAGCGCCTTTCTGGGCTCACTGGAGCAGACCGGTGCGGAGGGAGGCGTTGGGCGTCGCACCCCGGCGGAGCCGCTACCGCCCCAACGCAGGCTGCAGGAGGGCATCACGGCCTATGTGCTCGATCCGGCGGCGGCCCGCCTCTGGCGCTCGGAGCTGTGAGGCATGGGGCGGCCGACGGCGCCCGCCGCTCAGAAGCGCACCCGCGGATCGAGCAGGGCCACCAGCAGGTCCACCGCCACGGTGATCAGCACCACCAGGGCCGCCACCACCACCACGATCCCCTGCACCACGGGGTAATCCCGCTGGGCGATCGCCTCCTGGAGCCGGGCGGCGATGCCAGGCCATGAGTAGGTGACCTCGATCAGCAGGGCGCCGCCGATCAGGGAGGCCACGGTGATGCCGGTGATCGTGAGCACCGGCAGCAGGGCATTGGGGAGGGCGTGGCGCAGCACCACCCGGGTTTCGCTGAGGCCGCGGCTGCGGGCCGCCTCCACGTAGTCGGAGCTGAGGGCGCGGCGCAGGTTGAGGCGCAGGGCATTGGTGAAGATGCCGCTCAGGAGCAGGCCCAGGGTGGAGGCGGGCAGCACCAGGTGGCGCAGGGCCCCCTGCAGCTGCTGGAGATTGCCGGCCCGCAGGCTGTCGAACAGATAGAAGCCCGTTCCTTGTGGCGGCAGCACGGTGGCGGGCAGGCGGCCGCCCACCGGCAGCCAGCCGAGCCACACGGCGAACACCAGCTGCACCACCATCGCCGCCCAGAAGGGGGGCAGGGCATAGGTGCCGATGCCGAAGAGGCGGCCGGCCAGATCCACCTTGCCCTCGGGCCGGGCGATGCCGCTGAAGCCCACCGCCAGGCCCAGCACCGCGGCGATCAGCAGGGCCACCAGGCCGAGCTCGAGGCTGGCCGGCAGGCTGCCCTGGATGATCGAGGTGACGGGCTCCTTGCTTGCCTGCGAGACCCCCAGGTTTCCGTGCAGTAGATCGCCCAGGAAGCGGCCGTATTGCACCGTCAGGGGCTGATCGAGGCCGAGCTGCTGGCGCAGGGCGGCGCGGGCGGCGGCGGGGGCCTTCGGACCCAGCAACGCATCGATCGGATCCCCCGGCGCCACCCGCAGCAGCAGGAACACCAGGCTGCTGATCAGCCAGAGCATCAAGGGCGCCAGGGCGAGGCGGGCGCCGAGGTAGCGGAGCAGGTCGGAGCGGCGGCTCATCGGCGGGCCTCCGGCAGCCGCCGCAGCTGATCGAGCCGCAGGCGGCCGGAACCATCGAACTGCGGCGCGCTGATCTGGCGGCCGCTCCAGGCCTGTTCAGCCATCAGCCACACCGGCAGGTAGGGCACCGCGGCGGCGGTGCGCCGCTGGATCGCCCGCAGCAGCCGCGCCCGCTCGGGCCCATCGATGCGGCTGCTGCGCAGCAGCTCGGCATCGAGGCCGGGGGCACTCCAGAAGGAGCCGCTCAGGGCACTGTTGCCCTTGGCGCAGCGATCGCCTTCGGCCTTTTCGCAGCCCAGCAGGGGGGCCAGGAAGTTCTCTGGATCGGGGTAGTCGCCGATCCAGTCGTAGAAGAAGAGGGTGAGGGCGCCTTTGCCGAGCTGGTCGTAGGCGGTGGTGGATTCCATGCCGCTCACCTGGAGCTCCAGGCAATCGCCCAGATCGCGGCGCACCTGCGCCTGCCAAGTGAGGGCCAGCAGGCGATCGGAGGGGATATCGGAGCGGAAGGTGAGCGGCAGGCCCAGCACCTTGCCGTTGCAGTAGCCCGCCTGGCGGTAGAGGGCGCGGGCGGCGGCGGGGTCGTAGGCGGGCCAGGCTTCGGGGTCGGAGCCGGGCAGGCTGGGGGGAATCAACTGGCGCAGGGGCGGCCGCATCCCCAGGCTCACCCGCTCGGTGATCGTGGCGCGATCGAGGCTGCGGGCCAGGGCCTGGCGCAGGGCAATGTTGTTGAGCGGCGGCTGGTCGGTGAGCAGGGAGAAAAAGCCGATCGAGAGCGCCGGCCCGCTGCCTTCGCGCAGACGGCCGGCGGCGGCATCGCGGTGGAGGGCCTGCTGGTGGTCGATCTCGAGGCCGCTGGCCAGCAGCACGTCGACTTCGCCGCTGCGCAGGGCCCCCAGCAAGGCGGTGGAGTTGCTGAGGGTCACCAGGACGATGCCGCCGTTGGCGGGGCGGGCTCCCCAATAGCCGGGGAAGGGGGTGAGCCGCTGCTGCTGGCCGTTGAAGAAGCTGAGGCTGTAGGGGCCGGTGCCCACGAAGCGGTCGTTGAGGGGCTTGTCGGCGTGGCTGCGGTAGGCGGTGGGGGAGACGGGGGTGAGGAAGATGGCCGAGAGCAGGCGGGGCAGGGGGCTGAAGGGGGCCTTGAGCTCCAGCTCGATCTCGTGGTTGCCGGTGGCCCGGACGGCTTTGACGCGGTCGCTGAATTGGTAGCCGAGGGTGCCGATCGCCATGAAGCGCTGCAGCGAGAACACCATCGCGGCGGCATCAAAGGGGGTGCCGTCGTGGAACTGCACGCCCTTGCGCAGGGGGATCCGGGCCCGCAGGCCCTCGGCGCTGAGCACCGGCGGCCCGCTGGCCAGCCGCGGCTCGATTGTGCCAGCGGCTGTGATCGCATAGAGGGGATCGCCCAGGGCACTGAGCACCTGCATCTGGCCGGAGCGCGAGGCCTGGACCGGATCGAGCGAATCGATGCGGGCCTTGCTGGCCACGATCAGGCTGGAGCCGGGATGGGGCGGCGCGCAGGCGGTGCTGAGGCAGCCGAGGGCCAGCAGTCCGGCCAGGAGGCGGGCCATCCCACCCAACGCGGCGGTTGGCGACGGGGGGCGTGGAGACGCGGCGGGCACGATCTGGCCGGTGGCGGGAGGCAAGCCCGAATGCTCGAATCGGCCCCATTCAAGAGGGTCGGGGGGCGGAATTCTCGGCGGCGGGGGCTGGAGGGGGCGTGGGGTGGGGCCGACGGCTGGTCTACAGGCGCCTGAGAGTGGAGGGCTGGGAGGTCAATCACAAGCGGGTACAACAGATCTGGCGTGAGGAAGGGCTGCAGCGCCCCTACCGCACAAGCGGAAACGCGCTCGGTCATCGGACGGCTCCAAATGCTGCTGCGAGCTGAGTACCCGCACCATGTATGGGCGATTGATTTTCAATTTGATCAGTCTATGGATGGCCGCAGACTGAAATTCCTGAATATTCTCGATGAATACAGCCGCTTCTGCCTGGCCATTCGTGTCGCCAGGAGGTGCAAGGCGGTGGATGTGATTGCTGCCCTTGAGGACCTCCTCGGGCAGTATCCAGCCCCCACCCATCTGCGGATGGACAACGGCCCTGAGTTCACCTTGGCAGAATCAATCCTGCCAGTGGCATCAATGTTGCGAATGTCGTCCATCCAGGCATAGATCAACGTGAGATCCCAGGCTTGGTTACGAACCCCCTGCAAAGCCTTGTTGCGATCCGCGCTGCGCAGCTGTTTGAACAGGCCATTGCGATTGGCATTGGGAGCCAAGTAGCGATTTGCCAGAATCACTCCAGGAACTAGGAAACAGAGATCCTCTTCCATCCAGCGAGTGAACTCTATCATCTTGGCCTCCGCTCCCATCGCACTCAGTTCCAAGGCGGCAATCTTCAGGCAGGCCGCATAACTTGCCCTCCATCGATTCAACGTCTTGGCGTAGGTGGACTCCTTAATGCTCTGGCTTTGCGACTCGGCCAGTTGCTCGTTGGCACATCCGGCAGTCCGGCCCATCGCCAGATCGGCCCAGTGCTGCGGATGGGTGTGATCAATCCGCCGAAATAAGGCCAGTTGCTCCTGAGCATCGGCATGGGAGCAGCCTGATCCCAACTCATACAACGCAATGTTTGGCTCCACCACCGCCTCAGTGATCTGCGCCAGTGCCTGAATGCCGCAAGCCACCCGATGCTCCTTTCTCAATGGCTTGCCCTGCACCACCTCCACCAGGGGCTCAGCACATTGCGGTCGTAGCGGAAACAGAAGCTCGTCTCCTCCAGCAGCTGGTCGTGGAGATAGGTCGCAGGGTTGTAGGCATCGACTCCCAGATGTTCATAGCCGGAGGTGAGCACATCCCGCCTCCGCAGCAGCGCATAGATCGCCTCAAGCGCTGTGTGATCCACCGGCAGCTAGATCAGGTCCTGCATCGGTGGTTTGGCTGGATGGAGGGCCTGGACATTCTGGCGGGGATGGACGGCTGAATGCCGTTGGTTTGGCTTCACAGGCCTGCGGCGCATGGCGTGCGACCGGGGGTGGCATTGGGGTGTGGGGGCTTCTGTTCGCCCCCTGCTCCCACCAGCTCTCTGTGCCTTTCTCCATCCCCCCGCCTGGCGGTTCAGCCGACGGCAGCGAACAGCCCTCGCTTCCGTCAGACTCAACGGATCAGCAGCTCCCTTGGCTTGGCTTCGACCGCCTCGGGCTCACCCAGGCCCTCGGCGGTGTTGCCCTTGGCCTGATCGCTCTCTTCTCCTCCTATGACCACATCGCCCTCCACGGCCGCACCCTCCAGCTCCAGCAGCAATGGGGCATCCCCTTCATCGCTGCCTTGGTGGCGATCATTGTTGTCGACGCTCAACTGGCGTCGCGATCCCGGCTACGAGCAGAGCATCGTGCTGCACGAGCAGCGGAAGATTCAGCACGAGCAGCGGATGAAACAACTCGAGAGCGACATCTTGCGAGTGAAGAACGACAGCGAGCGGATCGAGAACGAAACCGAGCAGCTGAGGCAAGAAACCGAGCAGCTGAGGCAGCAGAACGTCAAAGGCAGGCAACTGCTCGCCTCGATCGATGCTCTCTGCTTTCCGCCCGAGTCCTCCTTGATCCTTCAGACAGCAATCGAACCAAGCTCCAAACCTTTCTTGCCTTCCTAAACCCAATCCCAGACGCGGATTCTGATCGGTGAAGCCACAGGCTCCTGGATCGATCCATACAGGAGCAATGAGCAGCATCATGCCGTTTTGCAAGCAGAGGCGCACCGGAAGCCCCTTGGCGAAGGGCAGCGCCACCACCACCAGCGGCAACAGGATGTTCAACCCCGCGCCCGCCACCCGTGCCTTGTCCCCGCCATGGCCCGGGCTGACCTGCTGATCGACATCGCGCGCGCCGGGACCGATGGCAACCAGGAGCTTTTTCGGCGCACGCTGGAGGCATTGATTAGCGAGGGACTTTCCAAGGAGCACCACGTTGCAACTCTTCCAGGGGGGCCAGTAGAAGGGGCCTGAATCCCTTGCGGCAAAAGGGGCCTGCGACATCCTGAGCCGGCTGGTGGCACTGATCCCTTGGAGCCCTCGCTCCCCGCCTCCGCCCCAACCCCGTGCCCCCACTGCCCGGCGCCGCCGATCCACCAGCCGGCAGCGAGGAGCCGCCGCCGCCGCCAGAATTACCGGCAACACGTCCTTCCTGGCCGGGCACTGACCGTCTAGGTCTTGGCCGGTTCGGACTCGACCGGCTCGGTCTCGATCGGCTCGGCCTCACCCAGGCCATTGGTGGCCTTGCTCTTGGCCTGATCGCCCTCTTCTCCTCCTATGACCACCTCACCTTCGCAGGGCGCAACATCGCCATCCCCCAGCAGTGGGGTATTCCCCTCATCGCTGCCTCGGTGGCGATCGTTTTTGTCGATGCTCAACTGGCGACGGGATCCCGGCTACGAGAAGAGCATCGTGCTGCACGAGCAGCGGATGAACGAAAATCGGATCGCGATCGAGCGGAGCAAAGAGAGAACGAAGCTGATCGAGAAAGAAATAGAGCAGCTGAGGCAAGAGAACGCCAGGCTGAAAACCTTGAATGCATCCGTCAGGCAGCTGTGCTTTCCGCCCGAGTCCAGCTCGATCCCTCAGACACCAACCGCGTCCGATTGCAAACCTTCCTGAATTTGTTGAGCCAAACCGCCCCAATAGATCCCGATCTCTGAATCCATCAACCCCCACAGGGCCAGGGCAACCAGCCGTGCCCTGAGTTCAGGCCGTTGCTCTTCCCCTTACGATGCAGCCACCCGCCTCGGCGACTCTCCGCAGGCTTCCGCCATCCCTGCCTTGTCCCCGATGGCAGCAAGCGGGAGCTGGATGTAGTCGCCCTGGTGAAGGTCCATGGCCGGGCTGCCACGAAGGGCATCGAGCGAATCGATTCGGGCCTTGCTGGCCACGATCAAGGTGCCGGCGGGATGGGGGCGGTGCGGACGCGGCGGCACGATCTGGCGGGTGGCAAGCCCAGATGCTCAACACAGCCCCATTCAAGGGAGTCGGCGGGCGGGATTCTCGGCGGCGGGAGCTGGAGGAGGCGTGGGCTGGGGCGCAAAGGGGCCTGGAGCGGCGCAGGCGCCGCATCGATTTGTGGTGAGTGAATCGCCATAAAGGTGGCAATACAGGGCGGTAAATCGGCTTCATCGCGGAGCAGTATGCGGTGAACTGCGGCGTAGATGTGGCGGCGATGTTGCACTCCCGATGCTTGTGAAAAGGCGCTAATTTCTCACCACTAAAGATCGCCTTATAGTTAGGCGAGCGGTTACCTGTAGAGCCCCTCCAGTTCTTGCAACTGGAAGTATGGTTCTTCAGGATCTGCCCATTTTCAATAGCCTTCACCCTCCATAATCATGTTCAAAGCCACCCACAAGCGGCGTGCCACCACGCTCTCCAAGACCCTCCTCACCGCCGGCCTGCTGGGCGGCGCTGCCCTCTCCACCCTCGCCGCTGGCTCAGCTCAAGCGGCGAGCGAGCAAAGGGATTGCTCCTTTGGCAACTCAACGGCACATACCTTATGCAGTGTTATCGACTGGGCGACGGGATGGACCCTTAAGGATAAGAATTTAACGAACCTAACCTACTTTCCGGGAATTGGTCCAGCAGACGCACCACCAAGCGGAACTTTTTCCTTTATCTGGGATGAGTTTGGCCGTCCGGGTCTGCTCGATGACGAGTGGACGACTCTGGCAACATTTGACCCCGCGATTGGGCCTCCCCCAACAGGATCCTATTCCTACAATCTCGCAATCACACAGTCGGGTTGGACGTTTGAAACGGTAGAACTTGACTCAGATCATGCGGGAAGCGGCACAAAAGCAACTAAATTAGTTGAGGATGCTTTGGGCGGAGATATTGTTACTTTGGAATCCATAAATGGTATGCCCGATGGGCCCGACCCCACCATTAAGGGTTACACCTCTATTAAAGTGACGGATTCATGGGATATAGATCCAAATACGGGTACAATCTCATCAATCAGCAATT
The DNA here is from genome assembly GCA_014191755.1 of Cyanobium sp. GTDB lineage: Bacteria > Cyanobacteriota > Cyanobacteriia > PCC-6307 > Cyanobiaceae > Cyanobium. Next base: position 21,346 of record BJHE01000010.1, on the reverse strand, counting down.
CCTTCACCCAAGTCCCCGCCCCGCTGCCCCTTCTTGGCGTCGGTGCCGTCTTTGGCTCGATCCGCAAGCTGCGGAAATTCTCCTCCCAGCTGAAGACCTTCTCCATGGGTTGAGGATCCCTGCTCGGATCCCAGGGCCCCCGCCATTGGCGGGGGCTTTTTTTATGCAACCGTTTAAGACTCCCTCCTCAGGCTCCCTCACCCTTCACCAATACCCCGCGCAGTTCCGTCCACACCGTCTCCAGCTGCCGCTGGCGATCCCCGCTCCCACTTCCACCCTTGGCACCACCAGCAGATCCACTCTCCAATTGCACCGCCAGGCACTCATAGCGGGCTTGTTGGAGGCCTAGGACGCGCAGCAGGCGGCTCGTCGACCAGCGGTTTTCGGTCATGCCAGTTGCCAAGTTGATCCGCAGGAGATCACCATTAAACGCCGCCACTCCCGAGCGGGTGAGACAGGTTTGCAGGCGAGTGGTGCTGCCGGCTGGATCCGCTGCGCCGCGCCCCAGGGCGAGCTGATCGGCCCGGGGCGCCGAACCCCCGGCTTTGGCGAGAGGTTGAAAGACCATGCGCTGTTTCTGAAAGGCGAAGCCGGGAACCAAGGTCCCCAGCTCTTCCATGCCCAGGGCCTTGCCCCCAAGCGTTGTGGTGCTCAATTTCGTGCCCGTGCGGCTGCGCACAGGCAGCAGGGTCAACGTCAACGGCGGTTCACCTGATAGCGGCAGCAAGCGGAACTGGCGCATCGTGCCGAAGCTGAGATCGCGGCCCCGCCGGGACGCCGAGCTCGGCAGGGTGCTGATGCGGTAGCCCGCCATGAGGAATCTGGCGGGGGGCTCGACTGTTGGCATGGGGGCCGAGGGCCCCACCACGTTCTCGAAAGTCACCAACACTGTGAGCAGCGCCAGCCCAGCCAGCAGGTGCCTCAGGGGAAAGGGGTCGTGATCGCGCTTCTGGTTAGCGCTCGACTGCGAGGAGCTGCTCATCGGGTCCCCAGGGCGGCCACCTGCCGCGCCATCCAATACAGGTAGAGCCACACAAACAGCTGCATGCCAAGACCGCTGAACAGCAGCGAGCCCCAGTGATCATGAAAGAAATCAAACCACCATTGCCTGTTGGGCAGGCTGCTGGTGATCAGCAAGGCCAACAGCGTGATCCGCATCCCGTTGACGACCATCCCGATCAAGGGAGCCACCACGATCATCAGGCCGTTGTGCCAGCGATGGCGCATCGGAAACGCCATCGCGAAAATCACGGCCACCAGCAGCAACTGCAGCAGGATGTTCAACCCTGCGCAGGCGCCAGACACAATCACCCCTCCGCCCTGCAGTTTCACCAAGGTTCCAACCTGCTCTGCTGTGGTGCCGCCTAACATGAGAATCTGTTGGGTGAGCCAAGCGGTCGCCACCGATAGAGGGCCTAGTGGAGTCAGCGAATCCACGGCACGGACAACCGGCAACAGGGCCAGCACGGAAAGAGATGGCAGAAAGGGACGCAATTTGCTCGCTGGCGCCGCCAGCAGGGCCAGTGCCATCCCGGCCAAAAGGGGCAGCAGGCTGGAGGGGAAAACCGAGTTCATGAGGCGCTGGCCGAACCAGAGCATCGCCACGAGCAGGGCCACCCCAACCCAGCGCCCGATGCGACCCGGCCGAGGCTGCCAGCCGGCGGGGGGGTCATGGAGCACCAACAGTGCCCCGCCCATCACCAGGACCAAATTGAGCACCACATCCGGCGGCTGGGTGAGCATGCTGATCAGCATCAAATACAATGCGACCAAGCCAACCAGCAGAGCCCATAGATTGCGATCATCGAGTGAATGCCAGCGGCGGATAAGGGCCGGCAATGACATCGCCTGGAGAGAATTTTTCATGGCGTCAGCCTTGCATCAATCCCGGCAGGCAATCGAAGGGTTTGGGCAGCTTAAATTGTTCAGATCAACGAGCGGTTGACCCCCATGAACAGCTGATCGGCAAGCCTGAATTTTTGCCATGTTAAAGCCAAACATAGAATGTGACGTTTTAGATTTGAGTAAGAGTTTAGAGAGTTCCGGTATTGAAGTCGCGCTTTCGAGGCTGATTCGCTGCAAATTTGCTCCAAAACGAATCTATTTGTACTTCGCCCTGCAAGCCCTCACCTTGAGGATCAGCCCCCGAACCTGCGGCGAAATCACCCTGGTGCAACAGATCCCGAAGCCAACCTGAGCCTCAAAGCCAGCGAGCTTCCTCGCTTTGCTTGTGCAGCGAGCCCGAAGGGACGGGCGCAGGTGGTGATGAGGACCCATTCAGAGGCTCCATTCAAGGGATGTGGTTAAGGGAGGGGGCGGGCGCGAATCCCTGCGGCGAGGGCCCAGAATTGATTGGTTGTGTGTGAGTTGCTTGCCATGGAGGTGAAAATGGCAAGCAACCAGGGCGGCAAATCGGCATCATCGCGGAGCAGTTTGCGACGAATTTGGACGCGGATGCAGCATCTTTTCCGCAGCCTTGAGGCATTCAGTGACGCCAGTGATCGATGGTATAGAGTCCTTCCTGATTACGGATAGGCATGCAGCTTCTTATGTGTTCAAAAATATGCTCGCAATCAACTCCAATGGCCGTTTCACCATTGGATCAATGATCAACGAAATGATCAATTACACGCTTGTGTTTAACCAGCAAGTGAGCGCCTTGGAAGTCGCGTCGGATCCGCAGCCGGATCAAGGGGGCACGCCTAGTTGGAGTTTTGACGCGCCTGAGGTTGGCCTTCGGGCCTTCCTCCACGCCACAGCAGCTGACCCCGCCATCAGGCGGAGGTTTCTCTAGTTCCGGCAACGCCATGACCCGCGATCCTTGGCCTGAGGCATGCCATGCCCGCCCTCCCCGCTTGCTGGTGATGGCGGCGTTCTTGCTGGGTGCCGCCGTCTGGTTGCCAGCGGCACCGGCACTGGCCGCCAACAGCTGCTGGTTTGGCGAACCCGCCAGTCTGGCTGGGGAGCTGCCCGCTTGCAGCGATCCCGCTTTCTCCTTTGCCTTGATCGATCGGTTCTATCTACGCATCATCACCTTGCCCACGCAGGGTGCGGGCACGATCGACTTCACCCTCACCAATTCCGATGAGATCATCGCGGTGGATGTGAAGTTCATCCCCCCGCTGCCCCCGCTGGCGAGGGCCGGCTCAAGCTCTCCGCTCAGCGGTGCGTTCAACTACCAGCTCTCGATCTCCCCCTTCGACACCGACTATTTTTTGAGCGCCAGCCTATCCATCACCCCTCCGCTTGAAGATCCGCCCCCCGAACCTGCGGCGATCACGCTGGTGCAACAGATTCCCGAAGCCAACCTGAGCCTCAGTGCCAGCGATGCTTACCCGGTGAGCTTGTACAGCGAGACCGATCCACTCAAATCGATCACGCTCCTGGGTCAGTACACCCTCCATAGCGGCAACATAGGCAGCATCCACAATGGTTTTGGGATCTTTTACATTGATCCTCCAGAAGCCGTGCCCGTGCCTGCTCCCCTGCCCCTCTGGGGCGTTGGTATCGGTTTCGGCTACAGCCGGCGTCTGCGTCGTCGGCTTCGTCTCCTTCGCTCGCGCCGGGGCGATCTCCGGCCCGGGAGTAACTTCGCGCCACCTGAGCAGCGCCTCCGCTCCTCAGGCCTCGCCGCCGCCGACCCGCGCTGAAGGCCTGTGGTGCCTCCTGGCCTCGAGCTGATGCAGCGAGATCTCAAACACCGGTGAGCCATGGCGCGCCAAGGGCCAGCGCCGCAACCAGCAGCGATCGCCACTGTGGTCCACGCCGATCACCTGGAACATCACCTCAGCCTGGCCCTGGTCGGCCCCTGCTTGGCGGATGGATAAGGAGGCGGAGTCCAGGCCTTCGATCGCCAGGTCATCGACGGCTTCAGGCTCAAGAAGGATGCAGGTGCCCTGCTGGAGGTCCATGGGTGGTTGATGGGCGGGGGGCAGGTGGGGGAGGACCCCTGGTATTTCTTAAGCATTCCTACTGCATCACAGACCGGGTGTTCGCGGCGAGCGGTTCGGAATGTTTGTGCGGATACCGAGATCAGGGGCGGGAGCGGTTGGGCGGGGCCGGCAACAAGTGTGTGCATGAGTGAACGACTGAGGCAGATGGGCAGCATTGGCTATGCGGATAAGGTGCCATGTTCCGCTGATAGAATGCATGCATCATTTCAGCTTCGTTAGTGCTGCTTTGAGCCCTTTTACTCAGGCCGTTGCCGTTTATCTTTGCGGAGTTCATTTCTCTTTGAACCATCCATGAAATCGCTTAGCAATCGCAGCGTTGGCTTACTGACAACGTCTTTATTGTTGGCTGGTGTTAGCGCCCTCTCGCCTGCTTCGGTGCGAGCAGCGGGCAGTACCTGCTCTTTTGGGGGCAATACTGATTTTGCAGCTTGTTCCGATACCTTCGCCTTCGACAAGGTGGGTGACAAGACCCTCAAATTGGTAGACTTGCCAACAGTAGGCAAAGGTACGATTCAGTTCGCCCAACAATCCCCGGGAGTCTACGTGGTGGACGTGGACTTTGTTGAAGATTTGATGGCTCCAGCTGGGCCAGGATTCTTAACATACGATCTCACAATCGATCCCCAACCTCTTAACAAAAACTATTTCTTTGAAGCTGGATTGGCCATCATTGGTCCTCCTGTGGGCTCCCCACAATTCAAGGTGATTAAGACCGCCACTGATGTGCCGGGCATGATCATGGGTGATGAAATCGATAACAATAGTATAGCCCTGTTCGACGATTTCATTAAAACAACCCGCGTTAGAGATGATTACAGTGTGACCAAGGGGTCGATTAACTCATTCCAGAACTCCTTCACCCAGGTCGATGGCGGGGACCCAGAAAAAGTCCCCAGCCCTCTGCCCCTGCTCGGAGCCGGTGCCGCCTTCGGCTTCTCCCGTCGCCTGCGCACTCGTGTGCTGGCCGCTCGGGGGGCCTGAGGCCATCGGTTCCTCACCCGGCTGATTTCACCTTTCGGATCTCTCGTTGCCCTCGCCCTTTGGCGGGGGCATTTTTTATGGTTCAGAGCGTGCGCAGGCAGGCCGCCACCGTGCGCACCTCCTCCAGGGCGTCGATCGCCGCCAGGGCGGATCGGAAGGCTGATTCGCGCACCTCGTGGGTGATTACCACGATCTCGGCGCCGCCGCCTGCCTCCGCATCGCGAGCCTCGAACTGCACGATCGACTGGATCGACACCCCCGCCTCCCCAAAGCAGGTGCCGATCCGGCCGATCACGCCGGCTTCATCGCGGGTCTGAAGGCGCACGTAGTTGCGATGGCTGGTGGCGGAACCATCCACCAGCTCGCAGCGGCGCCAGCTGCTAGCCGCCAGCAGCGGGTCGAGGGGGGCGCCGGCCTGGGAGCCGGTGACCTTGCGGATGCCGGCGATGTTGAGGATGTCGGCCACCACCGCCGAGGCCGTGGGGCCGGCACCGGCGCCCGGGCCATAGAACATCACCCTTCCCACCGGATCGCCCTCCACCAGGATCGCGTTGTTCACCCCATGCACCCCCGCCAGTGGGTGGTGTTTCGGCAGCAGGGTGGGATGCACGCGCACATCGAGCGGCAGCGGCTCAGCCTCCCCCTCTCGCTGGGCCACCGCCAGCAGCTTCACCACGTAGCCCAGCTGGGCGGCATAGGCCACATCGCGGGCCTGGAGGCGATCAATGCCCTCGGTGGCGATCGCTTCGCGGGCCACGGGGCCGCCGTAGGCCAGGCCCGCCAGGATCGCGATCTTGTCGGCCGCGTCGTGGCCCTCCACATCGGCGGCCGGATCGGCCTCCGCATAGCCCAGCCGCTGGGCATCGGCGAGCACGTCGCCATAGGCGGCGCCCTCATCGGCCATGCGACTGAGGATGTAATTCGTGGTGCCGTTGATGATGCCGCTCACCCGCTGGATGCGGTTGCCCCCCAGCGATTGCTTCAGTGGCTCGATGATCGGGATGCCGCCTCCCACCGCCGCCTCGATCAGCACATACACGCCCCGCTCGGCGGCGGCCGCGGCGATCTCTTCGCCGTAGCGGGCGATCACCGCCTTGTTGGCGGTCACCACCGGCTTGCCGGCGGCAATCGCCCGCAGGATCAGACTGCGGGCCGGCTCCAGGCCGCCCATCACCTCCACCACGATCTCCACGGCGGGATCGTCGATCACCGCTTCGGGGCTGGTGGTGAGCAGCTGCGGATCGAGATTCAGGGAGCGGGGTCGCTCAAGATCGCGCACCGCTATCCGTTGCAGCGCCAATTCACCCACCAGGGGATGGCGGCCCTCCGGACCCATCAGGATCGCGGCGACGCCCGCCCCCACCGTTCCCAGCCCCAGCAGGCCAACACCGATCGCCATCGGGCCCAATTCCATAATCCACTGATCCTAGAAATCGGCCGGCAGTGGCTTCGGCCCGCGGGAGATCGGCGCCATGCAGCGCACGTCCTGAGCGCGGTGCCCCTTGGGGCGGAGCTCCCTGGGGCGGAGCCCTGCTCGTTAACCCTTGCTGCCGTCCTCAGGCGATCCCTCGCTGCCGCCACCCTGCGCTCCGATGGCCTCCTGCGAAGCCCATCGTCCAGCCTCGAAGGCCGCCGCCTGGGCCTGCATGGCCCGGAGGATGTTGAGGAAGCCATTGGCCCGCGAGGGAGTGAGGCTCGCCTGCAGGCCGGTGGCAGCGATGAAGGCTGGATCGATCGCCACCACCTGCTGGGGCGTGAGCCCCTCCAGGCCCTCGATCAGCAGCGCCAGCAGCCCCTTGGTGATCTGGGCATCGGAATCACCCTGCCAGTGGAGCTTCCCTTCCACCAGGTCGCCCACCACATACACCTGGGACACGCAGCCGCGCACCTTGCGCTCCTCGCTGCGCAGCGCCTCGGGCAGGGGATCGAGGCGCTTGGCCAGCCAGAGCACGTATTCGTAGCGGCGTTTGGGGTCGGCGGCGGCGCCCAGCCGCTCCACGATGCGATCCAGTGCTGCGCTGCCGGTGCTCGCCATTCCAGAGGAGCCCTTCAACCGCGGCGGCGGTTGAGGCGGGCCAGGCCACCGAGCAGGCCCAGGGCGGCGAGGGGAGCCAGGGTGAGCAGGTTGCCGCGCAGGGCGCCCCAGGGCACAGCGGCCTGACGGACCGGACGGCCCAGCTCAGAGAGTTCGATCCAGTCGCGGTGACCGGCGCCGGCATCTACCTGGATTTCGGCATCACGGCCGGTGCCGGCGGGTAGGGCGAAGGCCAGACGGCCATCGGCGTTGGTGCGGCCCAGCTCAATCGGGGTTCCCCCCTGGGCCGGAATCAGGCGCACGCTGGCATCGCGGGCGGGCAGGCCCGTGGAGAAGTGGCTGGCCAGTTCCAGCTTGCTGCCCGCGGCCGGAAGGCTGGCCTCCAAGTGGCTGTGGGAATGCCCCACCACCGTGAGGTCGGTCTGGATGGCATGGGCCCGCACCAGGCCTGGGGCGAGAACCAGGGTTGCTGCTCCGAGCAGAACCGTAAGGAGGGGGCGGCGCATGGTGGACGGGTGGATGGGGAGGCCGGAGCCGGGGTCAGCCGGCATTCCAGCGATTCTCGCTGCAACGGCCGGCCTGCACCATTCTGGCCACCGAACTCACCATCATCGAGAGGGCATCGCAGGCCTGGCCACGGGCCTGAAGTTCGGCGGCGATCACCCTTTCGGAGGCGGTGAGCGCCTTGGGGCTGGCGGAACTGCCGCTCTGATCCGAGACCAGACGGGCTGCGGGACGGGTTGGGTATGCGGCTGCTTGGGGTGCTGCGTGCGCTGTTGCGTGGGGTGCTGCGTTCCAGGGGGCGGTGCGGAGAGGTTCCAAGGAAACGCAGGGACGTAACCCGCTGATCCTGGCAAATTCCCGGCCGTGGTGAGAAAGCTGCTGCGATGCGTTACAAGCAGTTGGGAGCCGGCTGGCCGTTCTCCGGCTTGCCAGCGGAGCGGCCAGCACAACCGTGCACGCCATGCTCATCCAGCCAGCCCTGGAAGGGCACGTCCCAGGGTTCCCGCGGCAGGTTGGCGCTGAGGCAGGCGGATGGCAACACCACAAGGGCCGGCACAGCCCGCCAGGCCGGATCGGCCCGCAGCCGGTCGTACCAGCCACCGCCGTAGCCCAGCCGGATGCCGCTGTGGGGATCGAAGGCCAGGGCCGGCACCAGCAGCAGACCGAGAGCGTGGGGGGAGAGCTCCCAGCCCGAAGCCGGTGCTGGCAGCGCTGGCGGTGGCGGCGGCGCTTCGGGCTGTTGCTCAGGCCCGTTCGCCAGCGGGGCCGCGGGTGCCGGAATGCCGTAGCGGTCTGGGGCGAGAGGCATGCCAGGCCGCCAGGGCCGGTACTGCAGCCGGGGCGGATCTCCCTCCACGGCGGGGAGAGCCAGATGCCGGTGGGCCGGGGCCAGGGGCCGCAGGTCGGGCTCGCCCTGCAGGGGCCAGTAGAGCCCCAGGTGATGGTGTGCCGGCAGCAGTTCCGGCAGCTCCCGCTGCGCCGCCGCCAGGATCCCGGGCTCGGCAGCGGCCAGGGCCGTCGCCCGCAGGGTCCGGAAGTGGCGCCGCAGCGCTTCTCTGTTGTGCGGTGGCGGCAGCCCCTCACCCGCCACGGTTGCGATTCCCGGTCCGCTCATCGCTGGAACCAGCCGGTGAGGGCTACCGCCAGGGCGTCGGCGGCGTCGTCGGGCCGCGGGGGATGCTCCAGGTTCAGCTCCCGCATCACCGCCGCCAGCACCTCATCCTTCTCGGCGTGGCCATGGCCGGCCAGGGCCAGCTTGATCTGCATCGGCGGAAACTCCACCACCGGGATGGCGAAGCGCGCCAGGGTCATGATCACCACCCCTCTGGCCTGCACCACGGCGATGGTGGTGCTGGAGCGGTAGAAGAAGAACTTCTCCACCGCCGCCAGCTCGGGCCGCCAGCGGCGGATCAGCCAGCGCAGGTCGGCGGCGATCTCTACCATCCGCTCGCCTTCGCTGCGGCCGGGATCGGTGCGGATCATGCCGCAGTCCAGCAGGCGCTGAACGCCTGGTTCGGCCCGGGGCTCCCCCGGCCGCCAGGGGGCCCGCTCCTGCACCTCGATCACGCCATAGCCCACCCGGGCCAGGCCGGGGTCGATGCCGAGGATGATCATGGGGCCGTTGCCAGGGCGTCGTCAGGGGATTTCAGGGGGCCTGTTCGCTGGAGTCGCCCCACTGTGGGGGCTGGTGCAGGGCCGAACCAGGGGCGCTGAAGCCTTTGCTGCACCCGGGGCCGAGCCTCGGCCGCGAAGGATTCGCCCCGCGGCGGCGGTCACGACCTGGATAGCGGCAACCCAACCTCCGGTGATCCGGTGC
>BJHE01000010.1:0-11986 GCA_014191755.1 Cyanobium sp. | reverse complement strand
GCCCGAGCCCGTGCCCGAGACCGTCAACGTGTGATTGCTACCCACAGTCTCGAGTTCAAGGCCAGGGTCGCCCTGGAGGCTTGTCGCCCATGCTCACGTCTGCGGCGCCGTATCGGGCTTCGCCTCCATCAGCCCGTCTTCACCGCCCGCTGGGCGGAGTGGTGCACCTGCAATTCCTGCCGCCCTCCTTCATTCCTCCGCCACCAACTTCCGATACATTTCCGCCAAGAGCTCCTGCCAATCCGGCGGCCTCCCAGGTAGCTCCAGCGACCCCAATCGTTGCAACGCCCGCTCCGGCGGATCGGGGGGCAGGTGATCGGGAGGCTGCAGGCGTGGATCCGGACGAGACCTGAGCCCCGCTGGCCACCAGGGCGGCAACCGAACCTGCCGGCCTCCAGCTTTGGCGCCGCTGGCCGCTGCCCCCTGAGGCCCCTGCTGCAGCGCCTGCAGCAGCGTCTGGCGATCGCGGCCGTGCCAGGCCAGCAGCAGCCACGGATCGCCATCGAGTTGCTGGGCGAAGACATAGAGCACGGCGGCAATATGTTTGCAGGGTTCGGCGTCGTCGGGGCAGCCGCAACGCACCTGCAGGTCGGCCCAGCGGCGCGGGAAGAGGGCCGCACCGGCTTCGGCGAAGGCCGCCTCCAGGTTGGCGGCACTTCACCGGCCAGCATTTGGGCGGCCCAGCCCAGGCGGCTGGCGAACAGCAGCTCCAGGCTGCGCCATTGGGCTTTGCTGGCCGCCTCGCTGCGCACGCTCACCCGATAGGGAGTGGCCCGCGACCCCTTCACCCGGCCGCCGCGGGCATAGCGCCGGCCGCGCTCCAGCCGCGGGCCCAGCTCATAGCCCTCGAGAACGGCGGTGAACCGCTGGGACCACCACTGGTTGCCTAGGGGTTCGCGGTGTTTAAGGGGTGCGCGCTGGCCCGGGCGGGTCGAAGCCGATTCAGACGGATCCCTCCGCGCGGACCGCGTTGAATCCCAGCGAGCTGATCCACCCGCAGCTGTCATCGCCTCCCCTCCGATGGGCGCAGCCGAATCAACTCGCGCAGTTCGTCTGTGGAGAGGCGGCTGAGGGCCTGTTCGCCGCTGGCCACCACCCGCTCCGCCAGCTCCCGTTTGCCGCGAATCAAGGCAACGATGCCTTCCTCCACCGTGCCGCCACACACCAACTTGTGCACATTCACGCAGCGCAGCTGGCCGAGGCGATGGGCGCGGTCGGTGGCCTGATCTTCCACCGCCGGATTCCACCAGCGGTCGTAGTGGATCACATGCGACGCGGCAGTGAGGTTCAAGGCCCGTGCCGCCGGCCTTGAGCGACAGCAGAAAGAGCGGTGGGCCATCGGCCTCACCGAAACGGGCCACCAGCTGGTCGCGCTGGCTGCGGCCCAGGCCGCCATGCAGCCAGAGCGGATCGCGGCCGCAGCGGCGGGCCGGGTGGACCGCCAGCCGTTCGCCCCAGCTCGTGTATGGCGTAAACAGCAGCGTCTTTTCGCCGGCCTCCAGAATCGCGTCAATCAGCTCCTCGCAGCGGGCCAACTTGCCGGAGCGGCCGGCCAGATCGGTGCCGTCGGCCAGGTAGTGGGCGGGGTGGTTGCAGACCTGCTTGAGCCGGGTCAGGCCCGCCAATACAAAATCCTGGCGTTCGATGCCATCGCTGGCGGCGGCCTGCTCCAGCAGCTCATCGGCCACCGCCTGGTACAAGGTGGCCTGCTCTTCGCTCAGTTGGCAGAGTTCGATCTGCTCAATTTTGCCCGGTAGATCGGGCAGGATCGCCCGGTCGATCTTCAGGCGCCGCAGCAGAAAAGGGCCCGTCAGGCCCCGCAGCCGTTCGGCCGCCGCTTGGTCTTGATCGCGCTCGATCGGGATGGCGAAGCGCTGGCGGAACTGAGCCAGGCTGCCCAGCAGGCCGGGATTGAGCAAGTTCAGCAGCGCCCAGAGTTCATGCAGGCGGTTTTCCACCGGCGTGCCGGTGAGGGCAACCCGGCGCTCGCCGCCCAGGCCGGCGGCGGCTCGCGGCTGAGCACGCCATAGCTGGTGAGCAGCACGCCGCCGGGGCCGAGATCCTGCACCTGCCGCCGCAGCGTTGCCGCCGTGCGCGGCCGCTGCGGGCCGTGGTGCAACCCCACCACCAGATTCGGCGCGAAGCGCTCCAGCCCCCGTCGCCAGTTGCCCAGCAGGGTCACCGGCGCCACCACCAAGGTGGGCGCCGGCAGCGGATCGGCCAGCAGGGAGGCGATCAGCTGGGCGGTTTTGCCCAGGCCCATATCGTCCGCCAGACAGGCCCCCAGCCCCAGCCGGCCCAGAAACACCAGCCAGCCCAGGCCCCGCTGCTGGTAGGGCCGCAGCTCGCCCCGGAACGACTCTGGGGTGGCCATGGCCTCGGCGCGCTGGTGCAGATCGCCTGCCAACAGCGTGCCGAGCGGCCCGGAAGCCTCCACCCCCGCCAACTCCAGCTCCGGCGGCAGATCCAGTTGCCCGAGGCCAAGGGCACAGCGCAGCAGGTCTGCGCCGCTGGCCTCGGCCCGCTGGACAGCCAGGCGCAGCAGGCCGGCGACCGCCGCCCCATCCACCAAGCTCCACTGGCCCCGCAACCGCACCAGCGGCCGCTTCAAGGCCGCCGCCCGCTCCAGGCTGGCCAGCTCGGCGGCGCTCAAGGGCCGATCGCCCAGCACCGCCTGCCACTCAAAACTGAACATCCGCGTCAAATCCAGGCCGGCGCCGCCCCCCGCCGGGGCCCCCTTGCCCCGCTTGCTGGCGGGCGCAGCCAGGGTGCGGGCCCGCACCCTTAGCCGCTGGCCTTGGCGCAGGCCGCTGGGCAGCAGCAGGGCGAAGCCGGCTTCGGCCAGCAGGGAGGAGCGCTGGGTCACCAGTTGCACCAGGGCCGCTTCATCGAGCTCGAGGGCCGCCGGGGCCTGCTGCTCCAGCAGGGGGGCCAGCCCGGGGGCCAGGCGGGTGAGCAGGCCCAGCTGGGCTAGCACCGCCTCAACGGCACCAGCAGGCTGGGGTCGACGGCCGGGCGCAGCAGAAGCTCCACCAGCCAGCGGCGACGGCGTGCATCGGGCGGTTCATGGCAGCGCAGGCAGAGCTGCAGCTCGCCGCTGGCCGCCACCCCCTGGCGCACCCAGGCCGCGACGGCCTGCAGCAGGGCTGTTTGAGCGTCTCCAGTGAGGGCGGGGGCGGGGGCTGCTGCGGGAACAGTGGTGCTGGAGAGTAGGCAATCTTCGCTAGCGAGGGCCGTCAGCCAGGCCGCCGGCAGGCTGGAGCTGCGCTGAGACGGCCTGGAGCCGCTGCTGGCCCCATGCAGCAGCCGCTGCCGCACGCAGCGATCCACGGCAGCGGCTAAGGCATCGGCCAGCAGTCGCTGGCTGGCCAGGTCGTCCGCCGGCAGCATGGCCTCCAGCCAAGGGCGGTCGGCGGCTGCGGGCAGCGGCCACCAACGCGCCTGCAGCTGACCGTGCCGATCGGTCTCCAACGCTGGCACGACCCGGCCCGCATTCACGAGCACCGCTGCCATCTGTTCGCAGCGGTGCTGCAAGGAATTGGGCTGCTCGCTGCGGTGGTGCAGGGATGGGGCAAGGCCCAAGGGGAGAGGGACTAAAGAGTCAGGGGTTATGGGGCCCACAGAATCACCCTCGCGATGTCCTCCGCCTTGGCCTTGGCCATGGCCATGGCCATGGGGGCAGCCTGTTCCTTTGTTTCTGCGGCACCGGGGAGCCCAGCCCCCTCAGCCCACCAGGGCCAGCTCGAAGGCCCGCCGGTCGGCTTCGCCCGTCGGCAGGGGCCGCTCGAACACCTTGCAGAACACCTTTATAACCCGATCGCCGGAATCGATCTGCTCGAGCGGATCCTTGCGCAGCCGGTGGCGTAGGCAGCAGGCCACCACCCGGGCCACGTCGTCGTCGGCCACCTCGGTGCGGCCCTCGAAGGCGGCCAAGGCCCGGGCGGCGCGGTTGGTCACGATGTCGCCGCGCAGGCCATCCACATCCAGCTCGCCGCACACCGCCGAGATGCGGATGCGCAGGTCGTCGTCGATCGCCACCTGCGGCAGGCGCTGCTGGGCCTCCACCACCAGGGCCTGCAGCGCTTCCTGGCCCGCCTGAATGGCGTCGTTGAAGCTGTCGGGGTCGGCATCGAAGCTGGTGCGCTGGTCCACCACCTGCACCCGCAGCTCCGGATCGCGCACGGTGCGCACCTCCACGCTCATGCCGAAGCGATCGAGCAGCTGGGGGCGCAGCTCGCCCTCTTCCGGGTTGCCCGAGCCGATCAGCACAAACCGCGCCGGGTGGCGCACCGAAATGCCCTCCCGTTCCACCGTGTTCCAGCCGGAGGCGGCCGAATCCAGCAGCACGTCCACCAGGTGGTCGTCGAGCAGGTTCACCTCATCCACATAGAGCAGGCCGCGGTTGGCCTTGGCCAGCAGGCCCGGCTCAAAGGCCCGCACCCCTTCGCTGAGCGCCTTCTCGATGTCGATCGTGCCGCAGAGGCGGTCCTCGGTGGCGCCCAGGGGGAGGTCCACCATCGGCACCTGGCGCTGATCAACCGGCAGGTTCTCCCCCAGATCGGCCCGCTGGCGCACCTCGGTGCTCTGAAGATCCGGATCCTCCGGGGAGCTGTTGTAAGGGTCGCCGGCCACCACATCGATCTCGGGCAGCAGGTCGGCCAGGGCGCGGATCGTGGTGCTCTTGCCGGTGCCCCGATCGCCCATGATCATTACGCCGCCGATGCGCGGGTCGATCACGTTGAGCAGCAGAGCCAGCTTCATCTCCTCCTGGCCCACGATGGCGGTGAAGGGGAAGACCCTGCGCTTCCTGGGCTGACTCACGGAGCGGTTGACGGCTTTGAGGGGGATTGTTTCACAGCCGGCCCGGGGGCCGGGGCAGCGCTGGGCATCGCCATTCCCGGAGCAGCCCCCACCGCTGCCCCCCCCACCGCCGCTGCCCCCGCCGCCGCTGTCGCCCCCGCCTCGGCCGGCAGCAGGCTCAACACCTGGGGCGGTGTGGCATCGGCCGGATAGATCAGCCGCACCTGCAGGGTGCGCTCCTGGCCCGGCGCCAGGCTCACCGTGCCCAGGGCCGGACCCTGCTGCCCGGCCCGCTGCACCAGATGAAAGGCCTGGCGACCCACCGGCCGCCCCTCGGCGCCATCGAGGCCGGCCACCTCCACCGTGCCGCGGAACACCACCGCCGGCGAGGGCGTGACCCGGAAGCGCAGGCCGCCGAGGGGCTGGTCGTGCTTGAGGGGCGACTCCAGCGCCAGCTGGAGCTTCACGGGGGCGGCGGTGTCATTGCGCAGCGGCAGGGTGAGGTCGTAAGTCACGCCGTAGTTGCCGTGGGCCGCCCAGGCGGTGCCGGGGTAGAAGGCTTTGAGTTCGGCGGTCTGCACCTGAGCGGTGCCCAGGCTCCCCTTCGCCAGCGAGGAGATCGGCCAGGAGATCGGCGCCCGGCTTGCCGTCAGCACGGGGCTGCCTGGATCGGTGATCCGGCCCCGCCAGGTGCCGCCCACCTGCACGCCGCTCACCCTGGAATAGATCATCGGGCCGCTGGCTCCGCGGGGGGTGGGCTGGTGCTCCTTCGGGCTCAGGGGGCCGTCGAGGATGCGACTCCACACGGCCGCCTCCGGCGGCCGGTCGTTCGGCCCGAAGGCCGCCAGCACGGCCAGATCAATCGGGGCCTCGCTGGCCAGGCGCAGCTGCAGGTTGCGGCCGTTGAGCAGGGGATCGAGGCCCCGCACCGGTAGGGGCAGCACCACCAGCGGGGTGAGCATCCCCGCCGGCAGGCTCCACTCGCCCGGAAGCTCCGGGCTGCGGCTGCGCTGCAGCAGCTCGGTGGCCACCCGGCTGCCGGGGCCCGACCACACCGGCTGGGTGCTCTCCTGGAGCATCAGGGGGGGCAGGGGCAGAAAGGGGGCGGCGCTCTGGCCCGCCGCGGTGGCCTGGGAGAGGGCGGTGGATCCGCCCCGCAGCCGCAGCTTCACCGCCGCCGGCCCCCGCGGGGCTCCCACCACCGCCAGCCAGAGGGTGGAATCGAGGCGCTCTGGCTTGCCGGCGAACACGTGGTGGCTGAACAGCTCGAAGCCGCCGGACAGGGGCACGTTGAGGTGGGCGGCGCTCACCCCCAGCGGCCGACCATCCCAGCCGCGGCCTGGATCGAAGCCCGAGAGCAGGATCCCCTCGCTGAGGATCAGCTCGGGGTTGTTGTCGTTCACCAGGAACACCCCATCCAGGCTCCCCGGCAGAGGTTCCACCCGCTGGCGGCGCAGCTCGGTGGGGGCGCTCTGGGGCCTGGTGGGCACGGCGGGAGCGGCTGGAGCGGGCGGAGCGGCGGCGACGGGAGCCTGGGCAGCCTCCCCATGCTGGGCGGCCTCCCCATCCTGGGCGGCCACCGGACGGGCCAGCAGAACGGCCAGCAGGGCCATGGCGAAGATCGACCCCCGACGGGCGGATCGGGAACGGCCCGGCGGCAACGGGCCGGTTGTGGTGCGGGAAGGGGCGGCCGGCAGGGTGCTCATGATTTGCCCACTAGCGTCCGCGACACCGTGGCCGCCATGGCGCGGATCAGCTCGGCCGAGCGGGGGTCATTGAAGGGGCCCTTCACGAGGAAGGCCGCCACGGCCCGCTGGCCGTTCGGCAGTTGGATGAGGGCTGCGTCGGCGTAGGCGATGCCAATGTCGCCGGTCTTGTTGTAAGCGGTGATCCCATCGGCGAGCAAGTCGTCGTCGGGATCGGTGTTGGTTTGGCCCTTGCCCAGACCCTTCAGCAGTCCCATGGGTATCAGGGTGTTGGTGTTCGATGTGGAGAGGATCTCGCGGTAGAGGTCGCGGGCGCGCGGGCTGAGCTTCTCGCCGGTGTCCACCAAGGCGATGGTGCGGGCAAGGTCGCGGGCGCTGGTGCTGTTGGTGCCCTTGAGGTCGGGCAGCCAGTTCCGGAGCACCGTGGCCGGCAGACCCAGCTCCTGGAAGCGTTGATTCACCATCTTGATGCCGCCGAGTCGTTTGATCAGCAGGTTGGTGGCGCTGTTGTCGCTCACCCGGATCATCTCGGTGGCGGCCTCGAAGAAGGGGAAGCGGGTGCCGAGGGGCTTGTTCGCCATCCAGCCGGCCCCCTCACCCATGACGTCCTTGGTGAGGGGGAGCGGTTCGTTCCAGCGCACCTTGCCCCTGTCCAGTTCGTCGAGGCCCACCAGGAGGATCGGACTCTTGATCGAGCTGGCGGCCGGCATCGGCAGGTCGCTCTTGAGCTGGGCATAGCGGCCGTCATCGAGCACCAGCAGGAAGCCGGAGGCGGTGAGCCCCTTCTGGGCGGCCGCCAGCCGCGCCCACTCCTGGCTCAGGGCGGTGAGTTCGGTGCGGGGATCAAAACGCCCAAGGGCCAGGCCATGGCCGACCACCACCCGCGGCGCCGAATCGGGCTGGGGCACGCCCACGCTGCCCTGGGCCAGCCGGGGGGCGAGGGTCTTGAGGGCCGTGCTCACCAGCACCCCTAGCCCTACCCCCATCACCCCCAACCGCAACAGCAGCAGCAGGGGCTGGAGCCAGGGTCGGCGGGGTGGGCGGCCAGCACTCACGGTCGGTAGGCGAGCGATTGGGACCTCGACGCTAGGTGTCGGACTCGGAGCGGGCCCGCCGACGGCTCGCCCAGCGCAACTGGCACACCATGCCTCGCAGCAGGGCCACCTCGCCCTCACTCACCTGGGCGCGCTGCAGCAGCGCCCGCAGCTTGGCCATCCGGGCCCGGCTGGTGTGGGGCAGCAGGAAGCCCACCTCCAGCAGCAGCGCCTCGGCATCGGCTAGGGCGGCCTCAAGGTCGTGGCGGCGGCAGGGATTGGCCCAGACCATGGCACCCTCGGCCGCTGTCGGGGGAGGGGAGGCGGTCAGCGACCGCTCGCCCCGGCGGAGCGTGTGCAGCTCATGCAGCACCACCGCCACCGCATGGGAGAGGTTGAGCGAGGAATAGGAGGGCCCCGTGCCGATCTGCAGCAGCCGGCCGGCCTGCAGCAGTTCCCCGTTGGCCAGCCCCCGGTCCTCCCGGCCGAACACCAGGGCGCCCGGCGCCATCTTGGGCTGAGGCACCGGATCGGCCTGGGGTGAAGCGGATCCCTCCAGCAGCCAGGCCAGGGCATCGGCTGGGGGCAGCAGAGGTAGGGGCGGACCCTCCAGGCGGCCGCTGGTGGCCACCACCCGATCGCAGTCGGCGAGGGCGGCCTCCAGGGTTGGCCAGAGGCTGGCCCGCTCCAGCAGCTCCACCCCATGCACCGCCATCCGCCTCGCCTCCTCGCCTAGGGGATCGCAGCGGGGTGCCACCAGCCGCAGACCGTCGATGCCGAAATTGGCGCAGAGCCTGGCCACGCTGCCCACATTGAGCGGGCCGGCCGGTTCCACCAGCACCACCTGCAGATTGATCGGGATGGCCTGGGCCAAGGGGGGGCTCAGGTGGGAAGGCTGTGGAGGAAGGCCAGCAGGTCGGCCATGGCCTGGGGATCGGGTTGGAAACGGGGCATCGGCGGCGTGCGGCCGCTCACCACCTGCTGGATCAGCTGGCGGTCGTTCTTGCGGCGATCCACCCCATGGAGATTCGGACCCACCAGACCCTGGGCCGCCAAGCCGTGGCAGCCAGCGCAGTTGAGCCGGAACAGGCGGCCGCCATCCTCCACCGACCCCACCCGATCCAGGGTGGCACTGGTGTAAGGGTCGTTGCGGGAGGCCTGCAGCAGCACCAGCGCCAGCACGGCGCAGGCCACGGCGGCCAGCACCACGAGGGCGGTGATCAGGCTGCGGCGATTGGGTGCGGCAGCCGCTGCCATCCCCGCGGCGGCCTGGCCGCTGGCGATCGCCCCCAGATCGGGGCCGTTCGGCAAGGGAGGGGGGGAGCCGGTCACGGTTGGTGGCGATGGGTCGCCAGGGAAGCCCCGGCCGTGGGAGAATTGTGGCCTGAACGACCACCCGACTGCTGGCCATGATCGAACCTCTCCTCTGCGGCATCGTTCTGGGTCTGATCCCAGTCACCCTTGTGGGGCTGTTCGTGGCCGCCTGGAACCAGTACCGCCGCGGCGGTGCCCTCGGCGGCTGAGCCCTGACCCTGCGGTCGCCGATCCACCGGCGTAGCGCCGACTGCGACCTGCCCCTGTTGCTCCAATTCCAGCAGCATCAGTTCCAGCAGCATCAGCGTGGTGCCGCCGTAGCGGCGTTGGTCCCGAACCAGCCACCCCGGCGGTACTGAGGGCAGTACATCGCTACCGCATTCCCACACCAGCACCCCCTTCGGCGCCAGCCACCCCCTCCGCATCACCGCTTCAGCCACGGCCCCGTGGAGCCCAGAGCGGTAGGGAGGGTCGCAGTAGATCAAGTTGAACGGTGAGGGCTTTTCGGAGCCCAGCCACTGCAGCACCTCCCGGCGGTGCACCGTCACGGCAGCCGGAGGAGGGAGCGAGGCAGCCACTAGTTCCAGGTTGGCCAAGGCCACGGCCGCCACCCGCCGGTCTTGCTCCACCGCCACCGCCGTCGCCGCCCCCCGCTGTAGGGCTTCGCAGGCCATCACACCACTGCCGCAGCAGAGATCGAGCCAACGGCATCCCCTAAGCCGCGGAGCCAGCAGGTTCATCACCGCCAGCCGCACCCGCGCGGCGGTTGGCCGGGCCACGGCACCGGGTGGGCTCTGGAGCCGCCGCCCTCCGCTCAGCCGCAGACTCACGGCTGCCCCAGCCAGGCCAGCCAACGCGCCAGCATCGCTTCGCCCACGGGCCCGGATTTTTCGGGATGGAACTGGCAGGCGGCGATGCGCCCCTGCCAGATTGCCGCGGTCACCGGGGTGCCGGCCCAGTCCACCCGCGCCGTCACGCTGGCTGGTTCGGTGGGATCGGCGGCGTAGGAATGCACGAAGTAGACCCAGGTCGGCGGCTCCTCGGCCGGGAGCAGGGGGCTGGGTTCGGCGGGAAGCAGGGGGGCCCAGCCCATGTGGGGAATCGGCTGGCCCGGCGAGCGCGGCAGAGCCCTCACCCGCCCGGCCAGCAGGCCAAGACCGGTGGCCTGGCCCTCATCGCTGGCCTCGAACAGCAGCTGCAGGCCCAGGCAGATGCCGAGCAGGGGCTGGCCGGCCGCGCAGGCCCTCTGCAGGGCGGTGGCCAGACCACCCTCCCGCAGCCGCTCCATGGCCGGATCGAAGGCCCCCACCCCCGGCAGCACCAAGGCATCGCATCGGGCCATTGCGGCGGCGTCGTGAACCGGCTCCACCGAGGCGCCGAGCCGTTCGAAGGCGCGCTGCACCGAGTGCAGGTTGCCCATGCCGTAATCGATCAGTCCGAGGCGAGGCATGGCGGAGAACAGGCTTGCGGGAGGGTCAGGCGGGGCTGGCCTGGGGGGTGAAGCGACAACCAGGCTGCTCCAGGGGGGTGGCGTCCGCCAGGTCCAGAGCGTTGAGGTGGTCGATTAGCTGAACCAGCCTGCCGACCCGCCGCTTGTCGAAGCGCAGCCGCAGGGAGGGCCTCAGGATGCCGTTGTCGTCACAGGCTTCGCCCGCCTGAATCGCGCCGTTGTCGAGCAGATCATGGAATTGGTCGTTGAGGTCGGGAAGCAGGCTGGGGGGTACGGGCGCTTTGAGCAGCAGCTCGATTCGATCTTCACCCGGCTGGGCACTGTGGAACACCCGATAGAAGCGACTGATCAGGGCCACCGCTTCAGAGGCGCAGGAGGCCTCCATCACCAGAGCGACATCCTCGGGTGAGATCAGGCCACGCTTGGCCAGCTCCTGGTGCACGTTTTGGCGCCAGACAGTCCAGAAGTCATCCCCCGGGGGAGCCAGCAACACCAGGGGGATCGGCGGCGTGCGGCCGGTCTGGATCAAGGTGAGGCACTCGAAGAGTTCATCGAGGGTGCCAAAGCCTCCCGGCATCACCACCACCGCATCGCTTTCCCGCAGGAAGAAGAGCTTGCGGGTGAAAAAGTAGCGGAAGAACAGCAGGCGGCCGCCGCAGCCGCTCACGTAGGGATTGGGATGCTGCTCGAAGGGCAGATCCACGTTCAGACCGATGCTGTGGTCGCAGCCCGCCCCCCGGTTGGCCCCTTCCATCACCCCACCGCCGGCCCCGGTCATCACATCAAAGCCGGCCTCCACCGCCAGAGCGGCTAGGTCCCTCGCCAGGGCGTAGCAGGGGTCATCCAGCCGGGTGCGTGCCGAGCCAAACACACTGATCTTGCGCACGCTGCGGTGGGGCTGGAAGACCTCCAGGGCGTCACTGATGTCAGCCAGGGCGCCACTGATCAGCCGCCACTCCGACAATTCCCTCTCGCGCCGCGCCACCTCAAGCAGCGAGACCACGGCTCTTTCGATCAGCCGCCGCTGCGGGTGGCCCTGGATCTGTTCCTCCAGAACCTCAAGCGGGCTTCGCCCGTAGGCGGGTTCCGGGCTTTGTGGGAATGTCAGGGCCGGTGGGTGGGCTTCAGGACTCAGACGTACTTGGTGATCGTGGTGTGGAGGGTGGTCTTGGGTACGGCGCCGACCACGGTTTCGATCTTCTGACCATCCTTGAACAACATCAGGGTGGGGATGCTGCGGATGCCGTACTGACTGGCCACATTGGGGTTTTCATCGGTGTTGAGCTTGAACACCTTGATTTGACCCTCGAATTCCTTGGCGATCTCATCGACGATCGGAGCAACCATGCGGCAGGGGCCGCACCAGGGGGCCCAGAAATCAACCAGCACGGGCACGTCGCTCTTCAGGACGTCCTGCTCGAAGGAGGCGTCTGTGACGGCGGCGGAACTGGACATACTGGGCTGGTTCGCTTTGTTGCGAATCTAGCAACCTTGTTGATCCGCATACAAAGGTTGAAACCGAGTGTTGCATGCCCTGGGAAACGCGGCGGCAACCCTGTCGGGCTTGCCGCGGGCGGCGGGTTTGTCGCGTGCAGAAGGACATGCCGCAACCGGGCGGCTATGGCGCAAGCGCAAGACCATGGCGTAAGCGCAAGACCATGGCGTAAGCGCAAGACCATGGC
>BJHE01000009.1 GCA_014191755.1 Cyanobium sp. | reverse complement strand
CCCGCCCATGCCGCGGCGGTGCGCCCAGCTCTGCAGCATTTCGGGATTGGGGTCGAGACCGGTCACCAGCAGCGACTGGCGCTCGGCGATGGCGTCGGTGAGCTGAATGAAGAAGCCCATCGCGCGGCATTCGATGGGCCCGTGCTAGGGCACCACAGAGGGTGGACGCGAAGGGGTGACACAGCTCTTAGTGAATTCTTGGCGGGGATCGGAACCGAAGCCAACACGGAGAGCCTCGCCGGTACGCCAGACCGAAGAGGCCGGCAGCGCCTTCAGCCCGACCAGCCCCAGAGAGCCATCCCAGCACTAGTCTTTCGCGTCTCGTTCTTGTGCATGGTGATGAGATAAGAAAGATTGAGCGAGTTTTTGTTTGTGCGGCCGTGATGCGATGCCTTTCGGGAACCATGGCCGCTTCTGTGTTGCTCCAGACGGGCCTGGCGGTTGCCCTACAGCCGGCCAAGGCCCAGCAGGCCAACCTGGATCTGAAAACGCTGGGCAGCTATGCCGAACTCCAGGGGGCTGACCAGATCACCACCCTCGGCCAACTCTCCGATCTGCGGCCTGACAACTGGGCCTACCAGGCACTCGCCAACCTGGTCAGCCGCTACGGGTGTGTTGCCGGTTACCCCAACGGCACCTTCCAGGGGCAACGGCCCATCAGCCGCTACGAGGCCGCATCCCTGCTGAACAGCTGCCTTGAGCGCATCGGCGAGATGACCGATGAACTGAAGCGACTGATGAAGGAGCTGCAGCCGGAAATGGCCCAGCTGAAGGGCAGAACCGAGGGACTTGAGGCCCGCGTCGAGACCCTGAAAGCCCAGTCTTTCTCCACCACCACCAAGCTGATGGGAGTCACGGCTCTCTATCTCAATACGGCCAGTGGTGGTCGCAAGGCAGCCAGCTCAGCCCAGCAGCTTATCGCCCCGGGTGTCGTGGGTGCCGCTCCGGGTCCGGGTGAACCCCTGGATGCTGCGCTGACCTTCCAATACTCCACAATCCTCGGCCTCTCAACAAGCTTCACCGGCACAGACCAATTAAGCGTAGACTTTTATACTTCAAATTTCCAACCCTACAGCTCATCGATTTTAGGCTTCACTCCAAATGTCACCGGCACCTACTCCACTCGACTCTCGTTTGATGCGCCGCCTTACAACAACACCCTAAGCCTAGCCGATCTGTTCTATCGATTCAAGATCGGCTCATCGATCACCGTTAAAGCCACAGCCGCAGGAAGCGAGGTATCCAATGAGCTACTCGGTAGCAGCCTTCCATTTCCGGCAGCATATCCATACGTTCAATCGATCAGCCGCTTTGGGCGTTTTGATCCTATTTACTATCAAACACTCGGTCGCCCTGGTTTTTCTGCCGACTGGCAGATCGGCAAGGGTTTCAATCTGGGAGGAGGCTACTTTGGCGATTTTAACGGGATCATTGGTGGAGGGACTTACGGCTTGCCTACGGGCGGCGCTTCGCCATCCAGCCAGGCTGCCATCGCCCAGCTGAGCTGGTTTCCAACGCCCAAGACCTTCAGCTTTGGCACGGCACTCACATATGTCAAGTCCAGTGCCCCTCAAAACTCCTTTTACGGCCTCTCCGGCTATACCGGAAGCCAGTATTCCGACCAACCCTTCGGGACCTTCTATCCGAACAAACCCGACGGAACGAAAAGCGCTTCCCCTCTTACTAGCGTGGGAATCAACGGCGATCACCTTTCCTGGGGATTTGGCTGGAATCCTTTTGGCAACCTCTACGTAACCGGTGATGTTGGCTACGCCCGTGCCACTGCCATCAGTTCCAACAGCAGCTACGGCATCCAATCGGGCGAAACGGCCAGCATCTTTGAATGGAACCTGGGACTGGCCTGGAATAATCTTTTTGGCGCGGGCAATGTGCTGACCTTCGTGGTGGGAAATCCATACCGGGTGGTCTCCCACTCCAATAGCGATTATCCAATCGAAAATACGCCAGCGTGGCACCTTGAGATGTCCTACACCTATCGCATCAGCGATCACCTCAGCCTGGTACCCGGCGTGATCTATGTGTTGCGCCCTGAAAACAATGTCAACAACGATCCGATTGGCATCTGGTCGCTAAAAACTGTGTTCTTCTTCTAATCATTTACCAGCAGCCTCCCTTATCCTCCTCCCGAACATGACGACCTCTCCCGACAACAGCAGCCATGACCATGAGACTGGCAGCACTGCCGATAACGACAGCGTGACCAGCAAGCCGCGCCGCTCCTTTCTACGCAACACCGCTCTTGCCGCCTTGGCGGCCGGGACGGCGGCTTCCCTCCCCAAGGTGGAAGCCCGCCAGGCAGCCAGTGAAACCAACAACAAGCTCCACTCCCCCCCGGCTGAAAATCTGGGAATAGGCAACGAACTCGAAGCCATGGGCGGATCTCCCGTGGTGGAGTCGGACTATGCCTCGGGGGAACGGTCGCTGCCTTCGCTGAAGCAAAGGGTTCTGGCCCTCAAGGGATTGCTGGTGGAGAAGGGAATCCTGAGCGAGGAGAAAATCAATGGTTTTGTTGGTTACTACGAAAAATTCGTTGGCCCCCACCTTGGTGCCGCCGCCGTTGCCCATGCCTGGGTGAATGCCGATTTCCGGCGCAAGCTCCTTGAACCGCCCGCCGAGCAACCCTTCATGGCCTCAGCGGCCCTGAGGGACTTCCTGTTCAACACGGTCAACCCCGAAACGGGTCATCCCTTCCTGGCTCCGCAGCTCACCCTGGGTACGGCGATCGGACCGGAAGGTGAATATCTGCGGATCGTGCAGAACGGCTTGCAGACTACGGGCCCCGATAAGGGAAAGCGCATTCATAACATCGTTGCTTGTACAGTGTGTTCCTGCTACCCGCAGGCCCTGCTGGGGGTGCAGCCCACATGGTACAAATCACAGCAATACCGTTCCCGCGTTATCAGCAATCCCCTGGGCGTGCTTGATGAATTCATGCAGGATTTAGCAGGCACCAATCAGGAGAAATTGGCTTATTATAAGAATTACCGCGATAGCCTTGACGAGATCCGCACCTGGGATTCAAATTCCGAAGTTCGTTTTTTTGTAATTCCTGAATTGCCTTCGGCTTGGCAAAAGCTACCGGAACAGAAGCTGCGTCAACGCATAACACGCAACGCCATGCTCGGAGCGGAAATCCTGCTACCCTAAAGCTTTAGGCCTTGCATTATTCCACCAGAAACTGCTGCGGGCATACAGTACAGTTTCTCAATGAAGTCCTGATCCCTTTTTCTCTCTACAGGAATTTCCATGGATGGTCCCCACTACTCGGTTGAATGGGGTGGCCTTGGCCCCATTCCCGATAAGCAACAGCCGAGCAACCAGCCTTGGCACCACAGCTGGCAAGCAACGATGCAATCGATGTACGCCCAGCTGTTCACCACCTTCGGCAAAGGGTTCAAGTCCAATAAGCCCACGCCGTTTGTCGGGTTGGATGCGGCTCGCTGGTGCCGCGAGACGATGCCTCCCCGTGACTACATGAATGGGGAATACTTCAACTACTGGCTCACCGCTGTTTGCAGTTTCATCCATGATTATGGTGCGGCTGCCATGGGGATTGAGCCAGCTGAGTTAGTGAAGCGTCGCATCACCACCCCCCAGCAACTGCAGCGAAATGCGGCGATCCGAGCCGTGGCCTACCGCCAGGCGGTGCCCGGTGTGAATGGCCCCACCGACCGCGGAGCCCTGGCGGGCATCTACGACTCGATTGACTACGATCCAGACCAGGTTGGTTCGATCGAAGCCATCGGACGACGGGCACGTTTCAAGGTGGGTGATCGGGTGAGAGTGAAGCCGATTCAAGGAAACTGGCATACGCGCTGCTATCCCTACATAAGGGGTTGCGAGGGAACCATTCAGGTGTATTACGGCCTCAGTGAGGAAAAGTTTGGCGAATTTGATGGCCGCTACCACGGCCCTTACCCAGAGGTGGCCTGCCAGTCTCGCCAGAAGTTCTATGCCCCTGTCTACGGAGTTCGTTTTCGCGGAGTGGACGTTTTCGGTGCGGCCAATGTGGACCCACGCCTGTGGGTCAATCTCGATCTCTGGGAACCCCATTTGGAGCTGCTGCCATGAACCCGGATGTCACCACCACGGCCGATCTTGATCAAGCCCTGAAGGATGAACCACTGCAGGTTTTGCCCAAGAACCGTGGTGAGCCTATTTTTCGAGATTCTTGGGAGGCTGAGGCATTCGCGATAGGCAATATCCTGGTTAAGGAGAATCGGCTCAGCTGCAAACAGTGGATGGACCTGATGGCCAAGGCCATCCAGAACGCGCAAGCCGCTGGAGATCCAGATGAGGGCGACACGTATTACCACCACTGGTGTGCAGCCCTGGAATCCTTCTGTTTCCAAATGGAATGGATCACCCCCGCCGCCTACGAGGAGCTCGTGAATCTGTGGGCCCTGGCGATCGCCCATACCCCCCATGGTGTGCCGCTTTCCCTCGACAATGCCCACCAAGGAGATGACCACGAGAGCTCAGAACATTCCCATGGAAGTTCCGAGCATGGCCATCACCATCATCGAGCAGAGCCGATGGCGGAACCTCCTGAGGGATACTGGAAGCCCATTCACGTCAGCCTCCTCAAGGAGGCCGCAACGATGTGATGGTTGCGGCGGTTGAGGCGCCTTCGCCTCACACCCCCAATCTTCTTTAGAAACCACCCCGGGTCCCCCCCGCCAGATGGCCATCACCTGGACAACCAGGCATTTTGAGGAGTGGGAGCATCACCTCAGCCAGGCTATCGGCCACCACAGCAGCGCGCTGCTGACCCCGGATATCCCCTTCTCATCGCGCACGACCGTGATGCAGGCCGAGGGCGTAACCGCCGTGGCTCTTGAAGGCGAATCCTGTGTTCACCTCCATCGTTGGCAGCCACCCGGGAAGTTGCTGCTGTGGTTGCCCCGCCATGGCTGGGTTCACGATCGGATCAATGGGCAGCCGGTGTTGGCCGAGCGGGGCACGGCCATGCTTTGCCTGCCCGGTGATGAGCTGATTGGGGAGACCACCTGTTCCGTGAAGGGGGTCTCGATCTTGCTGTCCATGGAGGCACTCGGCCCCTCCTGCCGCTGGGATGGCTTTTCCCGGCGCCACCTCGCCCAGGGCTCTGAGGTTGTGGCGGCTGTCGATACGGCGGAGCAGCTGGTGACAGCCATGGCTGCCGAAGCCGCCGAGGCGACATGGCTTGCAGGGGTGCTGGTGGAGCAACTGCTCTTTTGGCGGGATCTTTCGGAGACCCTCCCCTCCGATCGCACCCATGGCGCCGTTGAGCGGCGCCTCCAGATCCGTCGGGCCATGGAATGGATCGATGCCCACCTGCACGAAGCTCTGTGGGTGACCGATCTGGCCGAAGCCCTGCACCTCTCCACCCGCAGCCTCCAGTTCTGTTTTCGCCAGGAACTGGGCATCTCACCCCTTGAAGCCATCAGACGTCGGCGATTCCGGCGGCTTCGCCGGCTCCTGGCCAACACGCCCCTGGAGAAGGGGTCGATCGAGTCCCTCTTTCAACAGTGTGGGCTCAGTGACTCAGCGATCACCCGGCGTCAATACCGGCAGTGGTGTGGTGAAACCCCTAGCCAGAGCCAATTCTTGGCGGCTGGGCTGGGGATGGGCGAGGCAGGGTCGTTCAGATCGCAATGAACGGGCGATAGGCAGGGGTCCAACGGCACTCTTGCAGGCGCTGTTTGGCCTCCTCGGCCGTGCTGGCCCGCGTGGCCAGCCCCTCCGCCACGGCTGCCAGGGCCACCGCCTCGGCCACCGCTTCGGACACCGCCCGCACCTGGGACAGGGGGGGCATTAGGGCCGCTTCCGGATCCTGAGAGGCGGGGATGGCGCTGGCCAGCGCCTCGATGCTGGCATCGATCATCGACTCACTCACCTCACGGGCCCCCACCGCCATGGCGGCGAAGCCCAGGCCGGGAAACACAAAGCAGTTGTTGCACTGGCCGATCAGCCGCTCCCCGGTGGCGGTGGCCACGGGGGGGAAGGGGCTGCCGGTGGCCAGCAGGGCCCGACCGCCGCTCCAGCGCAGCAGATTCTCCGGGGTGACCTCCGCCAGGGGCGTGGGATTGGAGAGGGGCAGCACGATCGGCCGCTCCACCCCCCGGCAGAGTGCCTCCACCACCGCCTGGTCGAAGGCGCCGGCGCGGGTGGAGGTGCCGATCAACACGCCGGGCCGCACCGCTTCGATCACCGCCTGAAGCCCCGGGCCACGGTCGGCCTCACCGGCTGGCAGACCCACGGCGGCTAGATCGGCGGCGCTCTTCACCCAGGGCGCCACGGCCCCGCTGCGCTCGGCCAGCCCCTCGTGCACCAGCCCATGGCGATCGATCGCCCAAATGCGGCCGGCCGCCTCCAGGCGGGAGCAACCGGCCTGCTCGAGCAGGCGCTGCAGCCGCTCGGCGATGCCACAACCGGCGCTGCCGGCCCCGAAGATCACGATCCGCTCCTCGGCCAGGGGGCGTCCCAGGCCCCGCAGGCCGGCCAGGATGGCGGCGGCCGCCACACCGCTGGTGCCCTGAATGTCGTCGTTGAAGCTGAGGATCCTCTGCCGGAAACCATCGAGCACGCGGCGGGCATTGGGGGCGCCGAAGTCCTCCCAGTGCACCAGGGCGCCGGGGCACACCTGCTCCACCGCGCTGATGAAGGCCTCCAGGAAGGCGTCGTAGTCGGCGCCCCGCAGCCGCGGCTGCTGCATGCCCGGATAGGTCGGATCGCTCAAGAGCTCCGGCCTGTCGGTGCCCACATCCAGCATCACCGGTAGCCCCACCGCCGGATCCAGCCCGGCGCAGAGGGTGTAGACGGCCAGCTTCCCCTGGCAGATGTGAATGCCCCCCACCCCCTGATCGCCGATGCCGAGGATGCCCTGGGCGTCGGTCACCAGCAGCAGCTGGGGCGGCCGATCGCCGCAGGCCTGGTGCAGCAGCTCCACCAGGCGCTCCTGTTGGGGCGCCGCCAGGTACACCCCCTTGCTGGGGCTGCGGTAGGTGGTGCTCGCCTGCTGGATCGCCCGGCCCACCGTGGGGGTGTACACAATCGGCATCACCAGCTCGATGTGATCGGCCAGGAAGCGGTGGAAGAGGGTGAGGTTCCGTTCCCGCAGGCTCTGGGCGTAGGCGTAGCGCTCCAGATCGCTGCCCATCGCCTCGAAGGCCCGCCGACAGCGCTCCACCTGCTCAGCAAGGCTTTCCTCCTGCCAGGGCAGCAGGGCTTCAAGGCCGAGGGCCTGGCGCTCCGCGCGGCTGAAGGCGGTGCCTTTATTCAACAGCGGCTCATTCAGCAGGGCCTCACCCCGCAGGAGGGTGTGAAGGGGCTCGGGAGCAGGGGTTGGGCGAGCCGCCGCAGTTGCGGAGGTGGGGCCGGCTGCGGACCCCGCCTTGGCGCCGTTTGTGGGTTGGGGCAGCGGCGTTGGATCGGCCACGGCGAAAGCTCAGCGCCCCCCAGTTTCCCCTGGGGCCTCCCCTCCCCGATCAAGGCGCCAACGGATCGGCAAGCCGCCAGGGCAGCACGGCCCCAGCGTGGAAGGGCACCAGGGTGGTGGCTACCCCGGCGGCATCGTTGGCGTGGATCCGTGGCGGCACGGTGTGCGCCTCCCGCACCAGGGTGATCGAATCTCCATTCAGGGGCAGGCCATAGAAACGCGGACCGTGCTCGCTGGCGAACGCCTCCAGCCGTCCGAGCTGGCCCTCGGCCTTGAACACCATCGCGTAGCTCTCGATCGCGAAGGGGGCGTTGTAGATGCCGGCGCAGCCGCAGGCCGCCTCCTTGGCCTGGCGTGGGTGGGGGGCCGAATCGGTGCCCAGGAAGAACTTCGGATTCCCCGAGGTGGCGGCGGCCACCAGGGCAAGGCGGTGGCGTTCCCGCTTGGCCACCGGCAGGCAGTAGAAATCGGGCCGCAGGCCGCCGCGGAACATGGCGTTGCGGTTGATGTGTAGGTGGTGGGGCGTGATCGTGGCCGCCAGGTTGGCTCCAGCGCTGCGCACGAAGTCGGCGGCCTCGGCGGTGGTGATGTGCTCCAGCACCACCTTCAGCCCCGGATGGCGGCGCAGCAAGGGCTCCAGGTGCCGCTCGATGAACACCGCCTCGCGATCGAAGATGTCGATCTCCGAGTCGGTGACCTCGCCGTGGATCAGCAGGGGCAGACCGATCCGCTCCAGGGTTTCGAACACGGCGCTGAGCCTCGCCAGGTCGCTCACGCCGGCCGCCGAGTTGGTGGTGGCGTTGGCGGGGTAG
This sequence comes from Cyanobium sp., assembly GCA_014191755.1. Lineage (GTDB taxonomy): Bacteria > Cyanobacteriota > Cyanobacteriia > PCC-6307 > Cyanobiaceae > Cyanobium. The sequence goes on along the minus strand of BJHE01000009.1, from coordinate 76,866 downwards.
AGCTTGCAGGCGCTGAACACCCCTTCGGCCTGGCCCCGCTCCAGCTCGGCAGGCGCGATCGTGTCGGTGAGATAGGCCGTCATCAGCGGCGTGAAGCCCAGCCCATCGGGCACGGCGGCGCGGATGCGCTCCCGGTAGGCCACCGCTGCTGCCACGGTGGTGATCGGCGGCGAAAGGTTGGGCATCACGATCGCCCGCGCGAAGCAGCGCGCCGTGGCTGGCGCCACCGCCTGCAGCAGGGGGCCATCGCGCAGGTGCACGTGCCAGTCGTCGGGGCGCCGCAGGCTGATGGTCCGCGCCGGCTCAGCACCAGCGTTGGCGTCCGGTAACGCGCCGTTGGTGCGGGCTGGCTCAGCGGGGAAAGGGGCGACGGCCATCGGCAGGGGAGGAGGGGCGGTTAGGGGCAGGCGGCGCAGGCGGGGCTGATCCGCTTGCGGGCCGTTCCTGTTGAGGGGCTTTAGCGCTGAGCAGCGGCGCCGGCTCTGACTCGCTCATGCTCCAAAAACCCCACCGTGAGGTCGTCCGGATCGGTCTGGATGTAGAGATATCCGGAGCCATCCGCCAGCACCACGGCGCGGTAGTTGTAAGCCACCCCGAGCGAATCGGTCTGCTTCACCGTGGCCAGGCAGTCGGCGCCCACCGCGATCGTGCCGCTGTAGGTGGCCTCCTCGATGCGGGGGCCGTAGCTTGAGATAGCGATGCCCAGCACGCTGCCAGCGCGCCAGCGCTCGTTCTGGATCACGGCATTGGGCCGCCACAGGCCGTCTTTCCAGTTGCGGCCCTGCTGCATGCTCAGCACGGTGCCATCCAGCAGGGAGGCGCGGCAGGCTTCGCTTCCCTGCGCAAACCAGCGCGACACCACCACCACATCGGGCAGGGTTCCCAGCGAATATCGGGGGCTGCCGGACGCATCCAGCACGGCCTGGCTGGTGCTGATGCGGCTGTCGTAGGTGCGCTCGATGCCGGCGCGGCAGAGGGAGAGGGAGCGGTAGCGGCCGGTGTAGGCCACCTCCCGGTAGATGCGGCCGCGGCGTTCCAGTCGGATGCCGCTGATGGTCCCATCGGGGTTCCAGGTTTCCTGCAGGATCCGCGCCACCGGGTCCTTCTGAGCCACGCCATCCCCCATCACCACGTAGCGGCCGGCTCGAGGCGCGGCGCACTGCACCGGAGTGGCTGGTTTCGCCAGCAGCGTGGTGGCCCGCCGGGCAGGCCGGGCGGCCGTTGGAGCTCCGGGGGCCGCCCCGGCTGCTCCCGGAGCCAGGCTGAGGATCGCCAGAAGGCCCGGCACCACCACCGGCTTCAAGCGGCGCTGGTTGCGGCTGCGCGGAGCTTTGGTGGCGACGGCTGGAGGCATGGAAGGGGGGAGACCGGGGAGCATGGCTGACAGGAGCGGTCCTTGCGCGTTCTAGCCGCTGATCAGGACCGGGGCCGCCGAGCACCCCACCAGCCGAGCAGGAACACCAGCGCCATGGCCCCATAGCCCAGGGCCCAGGAGGCCCCGTGGCCCCAGCCCGGATCGAGCACGGTGTCGGCCGCCGTGAAGCGCCAGGCATGGAGCAGGCCCACCCAGGAGCCCGCCGCCGCGATCAGGGCGCAGGCGGCGGCGGCCCGGAAGCGCTGCTCGATCACGAACACGAGCATGGAGGCCAAAAGCATGGACGCCACGATCTGCCCCTGCTCCAGGGCAAAGGCACCGGAGGCCCACACATCGGCCTGCTCCAGGGGGGGCAGCAAGGCCGCGCTGAAGGGTTGGGCCGGGGTGCCGGCGCCCCCGGCCCGTAGGCCCGCCTTCAGCAGCAGCGATCCCCAGCCCGCCAGGCCCGGCAACAGGCCCAGGGCCACGGCGGGGGCATGGGCCGATGGGGTGGCCTGGAACGCCTGGGCGGCGATCACCAGGGCGATGTAGAGCACGATCGCCATGCCGGCCTCGATCGGGATCAGCTGGCCCAGCACCCCGAACAACCCCAGCAGGCAGCCCAGACCCATCACCACCCCGTTGAGCCAGGAGTAGCCGATCCGGGCCCCCATCCCCTTCCAGCCCGGATGGCCGATATAGATCGTGGTGGGGAAGCAAGAGCCGAGCACGGCTGCGGTGATCGTGCCGAGGCCGTTGATCAGCAGTGAACTCCTCACCGGATAGGCATCGCCGGCCGATTCGGCGCTCTCCAGATTCTGGAGCGAGCCGAGCAGGTTGAACAGTCCCATCGGGATCGTGACCCCCAGCCAGGGAAGCAGCTGCTGGCGACCCGCCCAGAGTTCACCAAGCTGGGGCACGGGTAGGTGCAGTCCCACCTGGCTCACATTGCTCTGCCAGGTGGCGGGGTCGATCTTGATCAGGCCGGTGCTCCAGGCCAGGGCGACCCCCACCAGCACCGCCAGCAGCCCTCCCGGCAGGGGCAGCCTCACGGAGCCGAAGTAGGCCACCAGGATCACTGCCAGTACCGCCAGGCCCACCACCGGCTCGGCATAGGTGCGCAGTAGGAACCCCAGGCCGATATAGCCCAGGGCGATGCCCGCCAGGGTGGCCAGCAGGGCGGCCCGGGGCAGCCAGCGCCGGAGCCCGCCCACCACGAAGGCGCCACCGGCCTCAATCAGCCCGGACCCCAGACAGGCAATCAGGCCGGCCTGCCAGGAGAGCCGCACCGCCGTGGCCGCATCGGCCCCCTGGCCCAGGGCCCCCAGCTTCACCGGCAGCATCACCAGGAACACGTAGGCGAACAGGCTCACCGTGTTGATGCCGTAGGGCAGGGCGGTGCGATCAGCCCGGCCCTCGGCCCGGCCGAGCCGGTGGGCCTGAACGGCATAGGCCACGTTGCCCACCACCAGGCTGATGCCGGTGGCCGGCAGGATCGCCCCGAAGATCAGGTCATCGGGGTAGCCCAGCACCCCCCGGCACAGCGACACGATCAGCAGGATCTGGATCAGGTTGTCCAGCGCCAATCCCAGGAAGCCATCGAGGTCGCCGCGCACCCACCAGCTGGGTGTGGCACGCGGAGGCGATGGAGCGGAGGCAGCGGTCACAGAGACAACGCGAAGGCTGTTTGGTGAGCACTTTATAACCATATCCGGTTATTTGATCCTGTTGCAGCCGGCAAAATCTTTGTGGCCAAAATGATAGTGAAGCCGGATGATTGCCTGTTTTTTGAACTGCGCGCCTCTGCCTCGCCGTTCAAAAGCCTTGCTGGGTCGCTGATCCTTGCAGCGACAAACCTGCCGTGCCAGTTTTGGAGCTCCGCCGCCGTGGTTCCCTGCGCTGAGCTCCCCAAGGGATCAAAGGGCTGAATCAAAGGGCTGAATCGAAGCGCTGAAGGGATGAAACGGTTGCCGCAGCAGGCTCAGCCCAGCCGATCGGTGAACAGAATGCCCGCCAGGTGGTCGCATTCGTGCTGCACCACGCGGGCATGGAACCCTTCCACCTCCCGCACCACTGGTTCACCGCTGGGGGTGAAGGCGGCGTAGCGCACCCGCCGCCAGCGGGGCACCGCAGCCCGAAGCCCCGGCACGCTCAAGCAGCCCTCCTCGCCTGCTTCCAGCTCCGGATCCAGGGGGGTGACCTCCGGATTCACCAGCACCGTTTCCGCAATCGGGGCTGCCTGGGGGTAGCGCGGATTGCGGCTGATGCCGAAGACCACCACTCGCAGGGGAACCCCGATCTGGGGCGCGGCCAGACCGGCGCCATCGCAGGCGGCCATGGTGTCGCGCAGGTCCTGCACAAGCGCAAACAGGACCTCGCCGCCGAACTGACTCGGGGGCACCGCCCGGCTCGGCTGGCGCAGCCGTGGATCGCCGCTGAGCAGGACATCACGCACGGCCATGGCGAGGTTGCGGCTGTCCGGCAGCCCGATCCGGTGATAATCCTGCCAGCTTCGTTTCAGGATGGGTTCCCTTCACGCTCCAGGGTCAGATGCCGGATCCCCGGAGAGCGCGCCCTCTGGGGGTGGCACCCCATCCACCCGGGTTGTGGTGCTCTGCTGCGACGGCCTCTACCAGCGCTGGCTGGTGCAGCGGGCTAGTCAGATGTTCGAACTGGTGGGGGTGGTGCTGCAGCATCCGCCCGCCTCTGCCCGACAGGGCCGCCTGGCCCGGCTGAAGCGCTACCGCGATCCGAGTGTCTTGCTGCGGCAGATCCAGGCGCGGCGGGCCCTGCCGCCTTTTGAACAGCAGGGCCGCGCCTTGCAGGATCGCCTGTTCCGCCCCCAGGGGAAGGAACCCTCCATTCCGCCCAGCGTGCCGCTGCTTCATACCGATGCCATCAATGGACCGGAGACGGTGGCCTTTCTGGAGCGCCTCGCTCCCGACCTCGTGCTGGTGAATGGCACCCAGCTCCTGCGGGAACCGGTGCTGGCCCTGAAGCCGCTCCTGCGCCACGGGATTGTGAACCTCCACACCGGCCTATCCCCCTATTCCCGCGGCGCCAACTGCAACCTCTACATGATCCTTGAAGGTCACCCGGAACTGGTGGGGGTCACGGTTCACCACATCGATCCCGGCATCGACAGCGGCGACATCATTCGCTCCGCCCAAGTGCCGCTGGAGCCCGGCGATAACTTCGAGACCATCGACGTGCGCAGCTTCCACGTGGGCATCGAATTGCTGCTCGCGGGGGCCCGGGAGCTGGTGGCGGGGAGGGCGGCGCGGGTACCCCAGTGGGAGAAGGGCAAACTCTTCCTGCAGCGCACCGGCTACCGCTACGAACCTTGGCAGCGGCTGGAGGCGAACCGCAGGCTGGAAGGGGGGCTGCTGGCCGAGTACCTCGCCGATCGTGAGGCACGTGATGCCGCGGTGCGGCTGGTGGGCGCCACTGGGGGACAGGGTTGATGGCAGCTCCACTGCGCCGGGTGGCGAATCGCGCCAAGGACCTGCTCTTTCTGCCCCCGTTCGATCCCTACTGGCGCCGGCGGCTGAACGGCAAGGTGCTCTGTCTGCTTTATCACCGCGTTGACCATCCTGGTCGGGTCCCCTTTCTCGACCGTTTCGGCGTACCGCCGATCCCACCGAAAACCCTGCTCAATGAACTCAGTTTTCTGAAGAAGCAGGGGGCCCACTTCCTCACCTTCTCGGATCTGCGGCACGGCTCTTTTCCGCGTTTCAATCAATTTGGTGTGATTGTCAGCTTCGATGATTGCCTGCGCGATATGTATACCAGTGCAATCGATGTGCTCGAGTGCCTCGATATCTGTGGTGTGCTTTTTCAGTCCACCGCTCTGATCGATGCTCCCTCGCTGATCTGGGAACACAGCCTCTATTGGCATGCCCATGATCCCGATTTGGCCCAGGCCCTCGAGACCCTCGCCCATGAGCGGCTTCCGGCCAGTCGGGGGCTGGTCGGCGATGCCCTGGTGGCCCACCTGCGCCAGGCCGAACCGATGGCCGCGGTGGAGGAGCTGCTGGCCGAGGCCACGGCCCGCGCTGGGGCTGGCGAGGAACTGGCTCGCCTGGCCCGGGAGCTATATCCCAGCGCGGTCGACCTCCAGGCCACCCGCCGCGCAGGCCATGAGATCGGCAGCCACGGCCATCACCACTACCCCCGCCAGTGCCTCGATCACGAAGCCTTTGAGGCCGAGCTGATCCGCTCCCGCCAGGAGATTGAACGGGTGATGGGCAAAGCCCCGCGGGCCTTCTCCTACCCCTTCAACAGCTACCAGAGCGGCGACGCCGAACTCTGCTCCCGCCACTATGTGCAAGTGGCCACGGTGGATGCCCAACCGATCACCCTCGACACCCCCAGCCTTGCGATTCCTCGTTTCACCTGGCCCGGCCCCCTGCGCAACCAGCTCCATTTCCGCCGCTGGCTCTGGACCGGCCATCTCTGATCTCTGTCCTGGCTGTGTCGCCTGGCACCGGCAGGGAGCGGCGATCCCCACCTCCGGCCTGGCGGTGCGGGCCATAGGGTTGTTTCTGGCTGCTGGACCGTTCTCACGCGATGTTGTTGCCACCGGGCCTGCTTGAGCTTTCCCCAGGTCTTGAAACCCTCCGCGACTGGCTGGTGCGCTGGGGCTACGGCGTGATCTTCGGCGCGATGCTCCTGGAGAACGCCGGTCTGCCTCTGCCGGGTGAAACCGTGACCCTGCTCGGCGGCTTTGTGGCCGGCAGTGGCCAGCTCCATCCGCTCGGAGTGATGGCCGCCGCCGCCAGCGGGGCCGTGCTCGGAGACAACATCGGCTACTGGGTGGGCCGCCGGGCTGGCTGGGGGCTGATTCTGAGGGTGGGCGGCTGGCTGGGTCAGAGTCCCGCCGATCTCGACAAGCTGCGCGAGCGCTTTCTGCGCCATGCCGGCAAGTCGGTGCTATTGGGCCGTTTCGTGGCGGTGCTGCGGGTGATCGCGGGTCCGATGGCCGGTGCGGTGGGCATGCCCTACGGCCGCTTCTTTCTCTGCAATCTTGTCGGTGCCTTGTTGTGGTCCTCCACCATGGTGAGCCTGGCCTGGCTTGGCGGTCGCTGGATTCCCCTCGATCGCATGGTGGAGGGGGTGGTGCAGTTCGGCCTCGGAGCCCTGGCGGTGGTGGCGACGCTGCTGCTGCTGCCGCGGTTATTCAGTCTTCTGGAGCGCTTCACCCCTGCCGATCCTTCGATTCCGCCCCTGCCCCGGCCTGCATCCGTTGCCTCGATTAATTCGGGGCTTCTGAAGTCCCGTTCTGAGCACGACTCAGCCGATTGAGCCGCCGCCGTTTCCGAAAGCGCAGCCTCGGTTCTCCGGCCAGATCGGTCCAGGGGGCTGCCGGGGCGATCGGCCATCATGAGCCCGGCTGCCTCGGCTCCTCGCATGCGCTATCTGCGCTACCTCTACGTTCCGATGGCCTGCTGTGCCGCCGGCCTGGTGATCGTGCTCGGTGTGCAGGGCCTGACGGCCGCCTGGATCACGCTGGTGCTGTTGCTGCTGGAGATTTCCCTCTCCTTCGACAACGCCGTGGTGAACGCCCGCGTGCTCGATCAGCTCACGCCGGGTCAGCAGCGGTTCTTCCTCACCTGGGGTCTGGTGATTCCGGTGTTCGGCGTGCGCTTCGCCGGCCCGCTGCTGATGGTGGCCCTGGCCGGAGGGGTGAGCGTGCGCCAGGCCCTCGATGCGGCCTTGCATCACCCTGTCCGCTACCGGGAGCTGCTGGATCTGGCGGAGCCCCGCATCCTTGCCTTCGGCGGCATGTTCCTGCTGATGGTGTTCCTTCGCTACTTCTTCGACGAAGCCAAGACTCTCCATTGGCTCAAGCCGCTGGAGCGGCGTCTCAGTGCCGCCGGCCGGATCGAATCCCTGGAGATCGCCCTGGCCCTGATCATTCTCCTGGCGGTGGACCTGGCGCTTCCGGGCCCCCAGCGGGCCGATGTGCTGATCGCCGGCCTGATCGGCCTGGTGTTGCAACTGCTCAGCACCTCCCTGGCCCAGGCCTTCGGAGATGAGGAGCAGGCCGGAGCCCGCCTGGCCGCGGGAGGGGGTTTGGCCAGCCTGCTTTATCTGGAGCTGCTCGATGCTTCCTTCAGCCTCGATGGCACGATCGGCGCCTTCGCGATCACCTCAAACCTCGGCCTGATCCTCACGGGCCTGGGTCTCGGCGCCCTGTTCATCCGCTCCCTCACCCTGATGCTGTGTCGAGAGAAGGCTCTCGAAAAGCTGATCTTTCTTGAGCACGGCGCCCATTACGCCATCGGCGCCCTGGGTCTGGTGATGCTGGCGGGCATCCTGCTGCGTCAACACCATCTCCATGTGCCCGAGTGGCTCACCGGCGTGATCGGCCTGTTGCTGTTGGTGCTGTCGTTCGGGGATTCCCTGCGCCACTCCCGCCGGGTCTGATCGCCGACTCCTAGAGATAGAAGCCCACGGTGGTGACCACCCGCGTGCCCTGTTTCCTCAGGGCCTGACGCAGCAGAATCGTGCTTTGGTTGTGCAGCAGGTTCTCCCAGCGGTGCTGGGTCACGAACACCGGCAGCACGATCATGCAGAAGCGGTTGCGGTCCTTGCGGTGTTCGAGCTCGAACTGCTTCACGAAATCCACCACCGGATCCACCAAGGAGCGGTAGGGGGAATCGAGCACCACCAGCCGTACATCGGGCATCTGGCGCTCCCATTGCTCGATGAAGGCCTTGGTTCGGTTGCCTCCTAGGTCCACATGAACCGCCGCCAGATCGCTGGCCACGCTGCGGGCAAAGCGGATCGCCTCGAAGCTGCCGCGGTGCAGCTGGCCCACCAGCACCACGGTGGGCAAGCCACCGGAAACGGGTGGGTCCGGCAGTTTGATCAGCTTGTCGGCGGACATCCGCAGCCGCCGGGCCACGACGTCGTAGTGGCTGCGGATTCTCAGGAACAGGGTGATCAGCAGCGGAATCGCCACCAGCACCAACCAGGCGCCGTAAGTGAACTTGCTGTAGGGCAGCACCAGACTCATCACCGCGGTGTTGGCCGCACCAACCCCATTCACCAGGGCCTTGCCCAGCCAGCCCTGGCCTTTTCCCTTCCACCAGTGCACCACCATGCCGGCCTGGGAGAGGGTGAAGCTGATGAACATCCCCACCGCACAGAGCGGGATCAGCCGGGTCACGCTGGCATTGAAGATCACCAACAGCAGGGCGGCACAGCCACTCAGGGCGAAGATGCCGTTGCTGAACACCAGCCGGTCCGCCAGGGAGGCCAGCTGGCGGGGCAGGAAGCCGTCCTGGGCCAGGAAGGCCGCCAGGGGCGGGAAATCGGCGTAGGCGGTGTTGGCGGCCAGCAGCAGCACCATCGCGGTGAGCACCTTGCGGGCGTTGCGCCACTCCACCGGCCGGAAGGCCGCCACGCTGTCGCTGATCGCCTCGATGCCGGTGAGGGCGGCGCAGCCGGAGCTGAAAGCCCGCATCAGCAGCACCGGTCCGATCGCCATCAGCTGACCCCCTCCGCCTCGAGGGTCGGGGCCAGCAGCCGCTTCTGCGCCTCAGGGCTCAGCGATGGCAGGGTGCCTCCGAAGGCCTTGACGGCCCCGGCCACCAGCATCACGATCACCACTCCCATGAAACCCTCATGAAGAGGTAGGTGGGGAAGCTGAGCAGCTTGGCGCTGGAGCTCACGCCCCGCAGGTTGGCCACCATCAGCGGCAGCAGCGCCACCAGGCAGAGCGGCACGCGTTAGGTGTCGAGGCCGGGGAAGTAGGAGGTGAGGGCGGCGATGCCGGCGGCCACGCTCACGGCCACGGTGAGCAAGTAGTCGATCGAGAGGGAGGCGCCCGCCACCAGGCCGGTGATCGGCAGGGTGAGGCCCAGGGCGGCGCTGCCCGCCATACCCAGCACCTGCACGATCTCCTGGGTGGCGTAGGCCACCGATGAGAGGGCATCGGAGCTCAGGATCGCCAGCGCATCCGCGTTGTTGAAGCGCTCCTCGTGCTGGGCACTGGTGGGCGACGGTGAGCCGACTAGCACCCTGCGGAGGTTGTCGAGCCTGGAGATGATCGGCATTCCCGGGCGACGTTCGGCGTGAAGGTTCGCCCACGGAACCTACGGCGCCGCCGACATGGTTACTCTTGCCCCGACCGCCGCTCCGGCCCCTTGACCGCATCGCTTCCAACCACTGCCGCGGCGCTTCCTCCAGGGGAGGCTTCCCACGGGTCCATCCCTTGGCATGGTCTTAGCGCTGTCGAATGTCAACACCGTCTCGGCGTGGGCCCAGAGGGTCTCGATACAGCCGAGAGTTCCCGACGCCTGGCCGAGCGCGGACCCAATCGGCTGGAGCTTTCGGCCGGTCGCAGCACTTGGGAGATCCTGCGCGACCAGTTCAGCAACGTGATGTTGATCATGCTGCTGGCGGTGGCGGCCGTCTCCGCTGCCGTTTCGATTCATCAGAAGGAATTCCCCAAAGACGCCATCGCGATCCTGGTGATCGTGGTGCTGAACGGTCTGCTGGGTTACCTCCAGGAGAGCAAGGCCCAGCAGGCCCTGCTGGCGCTCCGCGACATGGCCCAACCCCTGGTGCAGGTGCGCCGCGACGGCACCTGGCAGCGGATCAGCAGCGAGCACCTGGTACCCGGCGACCTGATCCGCCTTGAGGCGGGCGATCGGGTGCCCGCCGATGCCCGCCTGCTGGAGGAGGCCGACCTGGGGCTGCGCGAGGCAGCCCTCACCGGCGAGGCCGAGGCCGTGTTCAAGAAATCTGATCTGGTGCTCGAGAACACCACGCCGGTCCTGGAGCGCAAGAACTGCTTGTTCCAGGGCACCGAAGTGGTGCGCGGCCGGGGTGTGGCCCTGGTCACGGCCACCGGCATGGCCACCGAACTGGGCCAGATCGCCGAACTGATCAACACCGCCGGCGGCGAGAGCACCCCCCTCCAGCAGCGGCTCGATGGCCTGGCCAATGTGTTGGTGGTCAGCGCCCTGGCACTGGTGGCGGTGGTGGTGGCCCTGGGTCTGCTGCTGGGCCAGGATCCGCTCAACCTGCTGGAGGTGGCGCTGTCGATGGCGGTGGCGATCGTGCCGGAGGGTCTGCCGGCCGTGATCACCGTGACCCTGGCGATCGGTACCCAGCGGATGGTGCGCCGCGCCGCCCTGATCCGTCGCCTGCCGGCGGTGGAGGGGCTGGGTTCGGTCACCGTGATCTGCTCCGACAAGACAGGCACCCTCACCCAGAACCGCCAGGTGGTGCAGGAGCTAAGAGTGGGCACCGAACGGCTGGCCGTGACCGGTCAGGGGTACGACCCGGCCGGCACGATCACTGCCTCGTCGCTGGAATCCCCCCCAGGGGCCCGTCCGGGCAGCGTCGAGGGGGCCAGTACCCTCCTGCTCCAGGCCGGCGTGCTCTGCAGCGACGCCGAACACCGGCAGCTGGCCGATGGCAGCTGGGAAATTCTCGGAGATCCAACCGAGGGGGCCCTCTCGGTGGTGGCCCTGAAGGCTGGCATCGATGATTTTGAATTGCGCAGCCACTTCCGCCGGGCCGCCGAGATCCCCTTCAGCTCCGAACGCCAGTTGATGGCCGTGTGGATCGAGGATCCCAACCACGCCCTGCAGGCTCCCCTTGGCAGTAGCGCCAGCGGCAGTCCCAGCCTGCTGATCAGCAAGGGGGCCCCTGAGGTGATCATCGGCCTCTGCGATCGCTGGATCGATGGCCAAGGCGTGGTGGCGATGGGTGGGCCCCAGCAGCAGTGGTGGCTGGAGCAGGCCCGCCAGCTGGCGGGCTCTGGTCTAAGGGTGCTGGCCTTCGCCTGCGCGCCCCATCACTCCAGCCCCGATGAGCCTCTGGAGGGTCAGGTGCTGCTGGGTCTGATGGCCCAGCTGGATCCGGCCCGGCCCGAGGTGGCCAAGGCTGTGGCCACCTGCCGCCAGGCGGGTATTAGGCCGGTGATGATCACCGGCGATCATCCCCTCACCGCCCGGGCGATCGGCAGTGCCATCGGCCTCACCGATGAGCAGGGTGAGGTGATCCTCGGCCGCGAGCTCGAGGCAATGGAGGAGCCCGCCCTGAAGGAGGCGGTGGCCCGTTGCAATGTCTATGCGCGCGTGGCACCGGAGCAGAAGCTGCGGATCGTGAAGGCGCTGCAGTCGAACGGCCAGGTGGTCGCGATGACCGGCGATGGCGTCAACGACGCCCCGGCCCTCAAGCAGGCCCACATCGGCGTGGCGATGGGCATCACCGGCACCGAGGTGAGCAAGGAGGCCGCCGACATGGTGCTCCTTGACGACAACTTCGCCACGATCGTGAGTGCCGTTGAGGAAGGGCGGCTGGTCTACGCCAACATCCGCCGCTTCGTGAAGTACATCCTTGGCAGCAATGTGGGGGAACTGATCACGATCGCCTCGGCGCCGCTGCTGGGCCTGACCGGCGTGCCGCTGACGCCGCTCCAGATCCTCTGGATGAACCTGGTGACCGACGGCGTGCCCGCCCTGGCCCTGGCCCTGGAGCCCGGTGAGGCGGGGTTGATGGAGCGGGCCCCGGCCGAACCCGGTGAATCGATTTTCGCCCGCGGCATCGGCTCCTACATCCTGCGCATCGGGGTAGTGTTCGCCGTGATCGTGATCGCGTTGATGCTCTATGCGTCGGTTCACAGCCGTGATCACTGGAAGACCATGGTGTTCACCACCCTCTGCCTGGCCCAGATGGGCCATGCCCTCTCAGCCCGCAGCGACCTCCCCCTGATCCAGGTGCCCCCCTTTTCCAACCCCTGGCTGCTCTGGGCGGTGGTGCTTACTTCGGGGCTGCAATTGCTGCTGCTCTACGTGCCTGCTCTGGCCAAGTTCTTCGGCACCCAGCCCCTGAGCGGCCATGAACTGATGATCTGTGTGGCCTTCAGCCTGTTGTTCTTCCTTTATCTGGAGCTTGAGAAGATCTGGCGCCAGTGGCGCCGCGGCCTGCATGCCGATGCCTGAATCCATCAAAGTGATGATGGTTGATGGTTGATGGTTGATGGTTGATGGTTGATGCCGCAAGCCCAATCCAGGTCTTTCCGCAGCTCCTTGCTGGTTGGGGAGACTGGATTGGTGAGCTTCCCGGCTGGATTGAGGCCGCCGTGGCGCGGGATCCAAGGCTGGGCTATCTGGCCCTTGGTCTGGCGATGTTCCTGGAAAATCTCATTCCTCCGATTCCCTCGGAACTGATCCAGCCCCTTGGTGGTGTTCTGGTCCAGCAGGGCCGCCTGGAGCTGGTGCCGGTGATCTTGGTGGGCACGGCCGGCACGGTGCTGGGGTGCTGGTTCTGGTATGGGCTGGGGCGCTGGTTCGGCGAGGAGCGGCTGATCCGCTGGATTGGGCTCCACGGCCGCAGGATCGGCCTCGACCAGGAGGATCTCACCGCCAGCCGCACCTGGTTCGCCCGCCATGGGCTTGGCCTTGTGTTCTGGGGGCGCCTGGTTCCCGGCATCCGCACCCTGATCTCGGTGCCGGCCGGCCTGGAAGCCATGCCCATGGGCCTGTTTCTGCTCGCCACCCTCGCGGGCAGCCTGCTGTGGGTCACGCTGCTCACCCTCCTGGGCCGCGCCCTGGGCGCCGGCTACGGCCAGGTGAGCCAGTTCACTGCCCCCTATGGCCAGATCAGCAGCCTTTTGCTCCTGGGCCTGGCTGCGGCCGCCGTGATCGCCCTGATTGTGCGTTCACGGCGGCCTAGAGGCAGCCGCCTGCCTCCGTGATCTTCTTTGGCTGTTGGGCTGCCGGGGGGCCGTCCCGGCGCCACTCCTGCTCATTCAGCGCGTTGCTGCCCCCTTGATTCAGCCCCGGGGGAATCGAGGTGGTGGGCGTCCTGAAGGAGCGCGAGGGTGAAGATCAGGCCACCCACCAGGGCAATGGCCAGCAGAGCGACCACCCCAAGCCAGGCTCGACGCATGCGCTCGCCATGCAGCAGCGGATCCGCCCGGTGGCCGCAGTCGGTGCAGATGAGCTCGCCCTGGCCTCCCCTTGCCCTAACCACCATCCGGCATCCGCATCGCTCGCAAGCCATGGCCATGCCGAGGTTTGAATCACTCTGCCAGCAGGGTCAGGTCGTTCTGTAGGGATGCGAACCAACGAGCGATGCGGTGAATCGCCCGGGGCATTGGGGTGGCACGGATCACCATTGCTTGACCCATCCATAGGTATCGCTTCGGTGCGATGCAACCCAAGGCGCTCCAAATCCCTTAAGGTTCGCGGCCAATCGTCCTTCTCGGATCCCTTGTCCCCGCCGCTATGACCCTGTTTCTCGCCCAGACGGCCTGGTTGGTGCCGCTCTACCCCTTGCTGGCATCCCTGCTCTCCCTTCTGTGGTCGCCGGGGCTGATCTCCCGCACCGGACCGCGGCCCTGCGGGTATCTCAATCTCCTGCTGGTGAGTGTGTCCTTTGTTCATAGCGTGCTGGCTCTGGTGGCCCTGCACTCCAATTCCACTGCGGGCTCGGCGGCGATCTACCAACCGCTCACCTTCGGCTGGACCTGGCTGCAGACCGCCGGCCTGCGCATCGGCTTCGACGGCGTGATCACCGAGCCCGCGCTAATCGCGATGACGCTGATCACCGGCCTGCATGTGCTGGTGCAGATCTATTCGATCGCCTACCTGGAGATGGACTGGGGCTGGCCCCGTTTCTTCGGCTCCCTGAGCTTCTTTGAATCCGGCCTCTGCGCCCTGGTGCTCACAGATTCCCTGTTCTTCAGCTACGTGATCATGGAGCTGCTCACCCTGGGCACCTACCTGATCGTGGGCACCTGGTACAACCAGCCACTGGTGGTGAAGGGGGCCCGCGATGCCTTCCTTACCAAGCGGATCGGCGACCTGATCCTGTTGGCTGGGGTGATCGCCCTGCTGCCGATCACCGGCACCTGGAACTTCCACGGCCTGCAGGCCTGGGCCGCCGACCAGGCCAACAACCATTTGGCTCTGCCGGGTGGCTACACCCTGATCGTGCTCGCCCTGATCGCCGGGCCGATGGGCAAGTGCGCCCAGATTCCTCTCCACCTCTGGCTGGATGAGGCGATGGAGAGCCCCCTGCCCTCCACGGTGCTGCGCAACTCGGTGGTGGTGGTGGGCGGTGCCTGGGTGCTGCTGCGTCTAGAGCCGCTGATCGAGCTGAGTCCGCTGGCCGCCAGCCTGCTGGTGGTGGTGGGCGGCACCAGTGCCCTTGTCGGTTCTCTGATCGCCCTGGCCCAGATCGATGTGAAGCGGGCCCTCTCCTTCCTGGTGAGCAGCTGGCTGGGTCTGCTGTTCGTGGCGGTGGGTCTGGGGGGCATCCCGGTGGCCGATCACCTGATGCTCGTGTATCCCCTGCCGATGGCCCTGATGCTGATGGCGATCGGCGCGATCGTGCTCACCAACGTGACCCAGGACCTCACCCAGCTGGGGGGTCTGTGGAGCAAGCGCCCCTTGATGGGCATCGCCTTCCTCAGCGGTGCCGCTGGGCTGATGGCCCTGCCTCCCTTCGGAGGATTCGCGGCCCTGCGGGAACTCCTGGTCCTCACCACCACCAGCGGCCAGCCCGCTTTGCTGGGGGCCCTGGTGCTACTCACCAATGCCCTGATCAGCGCCGGTCTGATCCGGGTGTTTGGCTTGATCTGGGGCGGCCGTCCCTCGGTGTTCACCACCCGCTCGCCGGAGGTGCTCTGGCTGATGGCCCTTCCCACCTTGCTGCTCACGGGCCTGGTGCTCCATCTGCCTCAGATCCTGGTGCGCAGTGGGGTGTTCGCCTCCGCCGGTTCCCTGCTGCCGATTCCGGGCTGGGGCCCTGAGGCCCTACCCCTGTTGCTCTCCACCCTGGTAGGAGGCGGGCTCTCCGCCCTCTTCTACCTGCGCCCCCATCCCCTGGCCCATCTGCCGGCGGCACTCGGTGGCCTGCAGGACTGGCTGGCCCACGACATGCAGACCGAGCGCTTTTATCACCGCACCGTGGTGGGTCTGGTGGTGGGTCTGGCCCGGCTCAGCGCCTGGTCCGATCAACGGCTGGTGGATGGTTTCAGCGGCGCCACCGGCGAGGCCGCCCTGGAGGGGGCCCGTCGCCTCAGCCTCACCACCTCCGGCCGCTCCCAGGCCTATGCCCTCACCCTCGTGCTCGGCGTGCTGCTGATGGCCGCCTGGTTGCTCTCCGGCCAGGGCACCCCATCCCCCGATCTCCTTCGCCCGCTTCGCTGATGCCATCCCTGTCACTGCTCCTGCTGGCGGGCTTGCCCCTGGTCGCGGCCCTGCTCCTTCCACTGCTGCCCGCCACCACCGCTTCGGCGAGGGTGCGCAGCCTGGCGGCCCTCAGCACCGCTGCCCAACTGCTGGTGGGCCTGGCCTGCTGGCGGGACGCCCCGGCCGATCTGCAGCTGGCCTGGCTGCCGAAGCTGGGTCTCACCTTCGACCTAGGTCTCGATGGCCTGACGCTTCCCCTGGTGCTGCTCACGGCGTTGATCACCACCCTGGCGATCCTTGCCACTCCTGCCGACCAGAGCCGCCCCCGTCTGTTCTTCCCCCTCCTTTTGGCCACCAACCTTGGCGTGGCGGGGGCCTTACTGGCTCGCAATGCCCTGCTCTTCGTGCTGGCCTTCGAGCTGGTGCTGATCCCCACCACCCTGTTGGTGGCGATCTGGGGCGGCGAGAAGCGGGCCGGAGGCGCGATCCGTTATCTGATGTATGGCGCCGTTTCAGGCCTCAGCCTCCTGGGCGCTGTACTGGCGCTGGGCTGGATGAACCGCAACGGCCTCAGCTTCAGCTACGCCGATCTCGCCCACGTTTCCCTCACTCCCCAGGCCAGCCGCTGGGTGCTTGTTCTTCTGCTGCTGGGCTTCGGCCTCAAGCTGCCGATCGTGCCGCTGCACGGATGGCAGCCCCTCACCTATGGCCAGTCGCCCACGCCCGTGGTGATGCTTCTGGCTGGCTGCGTCTCCAATCTGGGGGCCTATGGATTGCTCCGTTTCGGTGTGGGCTTTCTTCCCGAAACCTGGGCCGCCTGGTCGCCGTGGATCGCCGCCGCCGGAGCCGTGAGTGTGGTTTACGGTGCCCTTAATGCCATCGCACAGGCCGACATCCGCCTGCTGATGGCCTACAGCTCCCTGGGCCACATGGGGCTGCTGGTGCTCGCCATCGCCGCCGCCACCCCGATGAGCCTCCAGGGCGCTGTGGCCCAGATCCTGGCCCACGGGCTGATCGTGGCCCTGATGTTCGCCTGCGAGGGATTGATCGAGCGCAAGACCGGCACAACGGCGATTGCCGAGCTCTCCGGTCTGCTCAACCCCCTGCGAGGCCTCCCCTTCACCGCCGGCATGCTCCTGCTGGCCCTGATGGCCGCCGCTGGCATTCCCGGTCTGGCAGGGTTCCCGGCCGAGCTGCTGGTGTTCGAGGGCAGCTGGACCACCTTCCCTCGCGCCACCCTGATCTGCCTGCTGGCCTCGGGTCTCACGGCGGTCTACGCCATCCGCCTGTTCAACCGGGTGGGATTCGGCCGCCTCGACAACGACCGGGCCGACTGGCAAGCCACCCGCTGGGGCGAACGGTTTCCGGCCCTGGCCCTCAGCCTGCTGATTATCGCCGCCGGGATCTGGCCCCAGAGTCTGGTGGGCTGGAGTGAACGCGCCACCAGCGGCCTGGCCCTGCGCTCCGGCATCCCATCCGCCCAGCTGGCGAGCGCCCGAGTTCGCAGCGGCGGCGCTCCCACCCTCGCTGCCCTCTTGCCTGCCGGCGATTCCACCACCGGTTGAGCTCCAGCCGGGTTGCCCAGCAGCGACCGACCAATCCCGACTCCATCCGTCTGCCATTCCTCAGCCCTCGTCGATGCCCGATTCGGGTCCATCAAGGCCAAGGAGATTCCTGCTTCCACCCCTTCACGGCCCCGGCCCACCTGCCGCCATGACCCCACCGACCGCCACCCCGCAGGCCCCCGCCAGCACCCCTCTGATCCCCCCTTCCACCCATCCGTGGTCCGAGGTGATCCACCGGCTTGAGGCCGGAGGCTCGATGCTGCCGGACACACCGGAGAACCTGATGCAGATCATCGGCATCTACAAGGCCTATGCCGTGCCGATGGATTTCTACTGGCGCGATCTGCTCTACATCGCCGAGCGGGTGTTCCTCAATCCACTGCCGGCTTTCAAGTATTTTCCTAGCCAGGAGTACCTGGATCTGCCCAACAGCTACGCCGGCGACCAATCAAAGCTGCGCATCTGGCGGGGTGGTGAGAAGGCTCACCCGGAACTGCTGGAGTTCATGGCCAAGGGTGAAACGGGCAAGATGCCGAAGCTGCTCCATCACCTCTGGCATGACCGCATCAACATGGAGTTCGCCGAAGCCTGCATGCAGGCCATGCTCTGGCACCAAGGCATGGGCGGCCGCTTCTACGACTACCTTGAAAGCGACGCCTACCGGGCCAATGCCGACCGGGCGATCAAGGCCTATTTCCGCGCCAACCCCGTGATGCTGGGCCTCTACAAACTGTTCCCTGAGATGTTCATGGAGCAGGTGAAGCAGATGAGCTATTACGCTAACCTTGGCCTCTTCTGGGAGGTGATGGCGCCGGTGTTCTTCGAGATGAGCGACATCTACGACGAGGGCGGTTTCAAGGGGGTGCCCGATGCCATGAACTTCCTGGTAAACGGTATTTTCGCGGTGGCCGGCAGACCGATCTATCACCACGTCTATGTGGGCGATGAATGCATCGAGGTGATTCCCAAATCGGAAGGATTCACCTGGCTCTACGAAGCGGCCCTTCCCTATGTGGAAGCGGTGTTCTATCGCACTGCCCCCTTCCGCGGCACCAAAAGCTATAATGCCCAGGCCGGTCAGGTGCCCGAGAGCCAGGCCGATTTTCACTATGGCATTCTCTACGCCGATGTCTATCCCGTCGGTTCGGCGGGCATCCCTCCCACCCTGCTGATGCAGGACATGCTCCACTTCCTGCCGCCCTACCTGCAGGAGCTTTACAAGCAGCATCGCCGCGGGGAGGAAGACCAGCTCATCCAGTTGGGCATCACCTTTCAGCGCTCGATGTACAACGTGACCTCGGCCGTTATCCAGGCCTTGCGTTGCGCCCTGCTCTATCCCCTCGATGACACCGATCCAGCGCACCTGCTGGCGAACCGCCAGTTCTTCGAGGCCCAGATGGACCGCTTCTTGAGGCCCGAGGCCCGCCTCGGCGCCATCCAGACCCAGGACTATCGCTAGGAATTACCCATGGCCAACATCATTGAAACCGCCAAGGGTGCGGGCTGCTTCTCCACCCTGCTCACTGCCGTGGAGGTGGCTGGTCTCACGTCCGCCCTGGAGAGTTCCGGCCCCTTCACGGTGTTCGCCCCGGTGGACGATGCCTTCGCGGCCCTGCCACCCGGAACGGTTCAGACCCTGGTGGACAATGTGCCCCAGTTAGCGCGCATCCTCAAGTTTCACGTGCTCTCCGGTGCCTACAAGCGCGAGCAGCTGATCGACCAGCCGGAATGGACGAGCTTGGAAGGAGCCCCGGTGCCGATCCGGCGGGCCGAACCCTTCGAGGTGAAGAACGCCACCGTGATTTCCGCCGATATCGTCTGCGACAACGGCGTGGTTCACGTGATCGATCGGGTGATTCTGCCGGGTTGACGGGCTCGGACCCCAGGTCTGGGCCCGCGGGGGAGCTGCCGGCGCCCTCCAGGTCCAGAACAGGGCACGCTGGTCGGCGCCGCCTTGCCACCCATGAGAAGATCCGGGGCGATTGCGATAATTCGGCATGCGCCGTCAGACCGTTTCCCTCCTCCAGGCTGCTGCTGCGGCCCGAAGGGCCGCTCCCCTGCTGATCCTCCCCTTCCTGCTGGCGAGCTGCGCTTCCGAGGGGGGCGGCGGCGTGCAGAGCACCAAGATGGCCACCATCAAGGCCCGGGGCAAGCTGATCTGCGGAGTGGATGGTTCCCTGCCGGGCTTTAGCTTCGTGGGACCTGACGGCAGCTACAGCGGCCTCGATGTGGATGTGTGCAAGGCCATGGCCGCCGCCCTGTTCGGCGATCCGGGCAAGGTGGAGTACCGCAACCTCAATTCCAGCGAACGTTTCGCGGCCCTGGCCAGCGGCGAGGTGGACCTGCTCTCGCGCAACACCACCATGACCCTCAGCCGCGATGCGGCCGGCGGCAATGGCCTGAGCTTCGCTCCCCCCACTTTTTATGACGGCCAGGGCGTGATGGTGCCCAACGCCAGCGGCATCAAGACCCTCAAGGATCTGGCCGGCAAACCGATCTGCGTCGAGAGCGGCACCACCACCGAGCTCAACCTGGCCGATCGGATGCGCGAGCGGAGCATCCCTTACACCCCCCTGAAGTTCCAGACCGGCGACCAGACCTATGCCGCTTACCTGCAGGGCCGCTGTGTGGCGGTCACCAGCGACCGCTCCCAGCTGGCGGGCAAGCGCAGCAGCTTCCCTAGCCCCGATGCCCACACTCTTTTGCCGGATGTGATGAGCAAGGAGCCGCTCACCCCGGCCACCGTGAATGCCGACCCGGTGTGGGCCGATGCCGTTCGCTGGACCGTGAACACCCTCTTCCAAGCGGAGGAGCTGGGTATCAGCAAGGCCAACATCGCCGCCAAGGTGGCCGAAGCCAGGGCCAATGCCAACCAGGCCGACCTGCGCCGCTTCCTCGGCGTGGAGGGTGAATTCGGCAAGCAGCTGGGTCTGCCGGCCGACTTCGTGCCCAAGATCATCGGCGCCGTGGGCAACTACGGCGAGATTTTCGATCGCAACGTGGGTCCCGGCTCCCGTCTCAAGCTTGATCGCGGCGTGAACAAGCAGTGGAAGGAAGGCGGTTTGATCTACTCGCCGCCGTTCCGCTGATGGGCGTGACCCGTTCCTCGCTGCCGCGCTCCGTTCTCGGGGCAGGGGCGCCGGTGCCTTGGTGGCGCAACCGCCGCGTCATTCCCTGGTTGGTGCAGGGTGCGGTGGGCCTCACGGTGTTGGTGCTGGTGGCCTTCCTGCTGAGCAACCTGATCCGCAACCTCACCGCCGCCGGCCTGCTGCTGAGCTGGGGATGGCTGAGCCAGCCCGCCGGCTTCGACATCGCCGAAACCATCCTTCCCTTCCAAGCCAGTGATCCTTACTGGCGGGGTTTGCTGGCCGGGCTGGTCAACACGCTGCGGGTGGTGGTCACGGGCCTGCTGGGGGCCACCCTGTTGGGCACCCTGCTGGGGATGGCTTCCTTCAGCGGCAACGTCCTGCTACGCAATCTCACCCGCGTCTACGTGGAGGTGGTGCGCAACATCCCCCTGCTGCTGCAGCTGGTGTTCTGGTACTTCGTGGTGTTTCTCTCCCTGCCCAATGGCACCGCCGCCATCCAGCTGCCGGGGGTGGTATTGGCTAAGTCGGGCCTCTACATCGCCGGCTTCGCTGAGGGGCTGCGCTGGATGGGCCCCCATCTGGTCAATGGCGTCTGGCAGGCGCCGCTGCGCTGGTCCGTCGAGTTCGGAGCCCTGCTCACCGGCCTCATCGCCTATTCCTCGGCCTTCATCGCCGAGGTGGTGCGCGGCGGCATCGCCGCCGTGCCGAAGGGCCAGTGGGAAGCGGCCTCCTCTCTGGGGCTGAGCTGGATCCAGACCCTTCGCCAGGTGGTGCTGCCCCAGGCCTTGCGAGTGATCGTGCCGGGTCTCAATACCCAGTACATCTCCCTGGCCAAGAACTCCTCTCTGGCGGTGGCGGTGGGCTTCTCCGACCTCTATTCGGTGGCCGAAACCACCCTCAACCAAACCGGCCGGGCCGTGGAGGTGGTGCTGGTTCTGCTCGGCACCTACCTGGCCCTCGACCTGTTCATCTCGCTGCTGATGAATGGCCTCAACCGACTGGTGCAGATCCGGGAGCGCTGAGATGAATCCCTTGCTGCGGCGGCTCCGCCACGACCTCTTCGCCACCCCCGCCGACGGGCTGATCACCCTGGCGTTGCTGGGCGTGATCGGCGCCGGCGCCTCCTCCTTCCTGCGCTGGGCCTTCAGCCAGGCTCGCTGGGCCGTGATCCAGGCCAACAGCACCCTGTTTGCCGTGGGGCGCTATCCGATTGATCAGCAGTGGCGCCTCTGGCTGCTCACCGCCCTGCTGGCGGCGGCCACCGGCATCACCTGGGGGATGCTGCGTTCCCACCCCCGGCCCGACCGCGGCGGCACCCTCTGGCCCCGCAATGACCGGATCGCGGTGGGTCTGCTGGTGGCGCTCAGCCTGCTGCTGCCCTGGATGCTGGGCCTCAGCCCTTCGGTTCAGCTTCGCTGGCTGGCCATCACGGCCGTGTTGGTGCTGCTGCGCTGGTTGGCGGGCCGCTTCGGCCCCCTACTGCCCGGGCCTTTCAAGCGTCTGCTGCCGCTCGGGCTTCCTCTCCTCTACCTGATTGGCATGGTGCTGATCGGCGGTGGCCTTGGCCTGGCGTCTGTCTCCCCGTCCGAATGGGGCGGCCTGCTGCTCACCCTGCTCCAATCGAGTTTCGCAATTCTGCTTTGTTTCCCGCTGGGGGTGCTGCTGGCCCTCGGACGCCGCAGTGAACTGCCCCTGCTGCGCTGGGGCTCAGTGCTCTACATCGAATTCATCCGCGGCGCCCCGCTGATCACCCTGCTGTTCCTCGGCCAGAACATGCTCGGCTTCCTGCTGCCGGGGGGCCTGGCCCCCGAGCGGGTCTGGCGGGCAGCCTGGGTGCTCACCCTGTTCGCCGCGGCCTACCTGGCTGAAGCGGTGCGCTCCGGTCTGGCGGCGGTGCCCCGGGGCCAGCTGGAGGCGGCCCGCTCCCTTGGCATGTCGATGCCCCAGGCCTTCGCCAGCGTGGTGCTGCCCCAGGCCATGCGGGTGGCGCTGCCGAGCATGGTGGGCCAGTTCATCTCCCTCCTTCAGGACACCACCCTGCTATCGCTGATCGGCCTGATGGAACTTCTTGGTACCGCCCGCACGGTGATGGCCAACCCGGCCTTCCTGGGCCGCAATGCCGAGGTGTATTTCACCCTGGCGGTGCTGTTCTGGTGCTGCTGCGCCGCCCTCGGCCTGGGCAGCCGGGCCCTGGAACGGCGCCTTGATCCGGCGGCGATCGCCCGATCTGGCTAATCCTGTTCCCCAATCAGTCCGTCCAGCAGCCCCTCCGCTCCTCAGCCGCGCTAGCGCAGCCCCACCATGAGTCAGCCAAGCCCCTCAATCCTGAGCAGCAGCGCCACTCCGCCCAGCGACGTGATGATCGACGCCCGTGGGGTCCAGAAGTGGTACCCCAACGGCTACCACGCCCTGCGTGGCTGCGATCTCACCGTGAACCGCGGCGAGGTGGTGGTGATCATGGGTCCCTCCGGCTCCGGCAAGAGCACCTTCATCCGCACTTTCAATGCCCTAGAGGATTTCCAGAAGGGCAGCATCACCGTGGATGGCATCACCCTCAGCGATGACCTGCGCCACATCGATGCGATCCGCCGTGAGGTGGGCATGGTGTTCCAGCAGTTCAATCTCTTCCCGCACCTCACCGTGCTCGACAACGTCTGCCTGGCGCCGGTGCTGGTGCGCAAGCGTTCCAAGGCGGAGGTGCGCGAGCAGGCCCTCGCCCTGCTGCAGCGCGTGGGGATCGCCGAGCAGGCCGACAAATACCCCGGCCAGCTCTCGGGGGGCCAGCAGCAGAGGGTGGCGATTGCCCGGGCCCTGTGCATGGAGCCCCGCATCCTGCTATTCGATGAGCCCACCAGCTCCCTCGATCCCGAGATGGTGCGCGAGGTGCTGGAGGTGATGCAGAACCTCGCCGCCGATGCCATCACCATGGTGGTGGTGACCCACGAGGTGAAATTCGCCCGCCAGGTGGCGCACCGGGTGGTGCTGATGGCCGAGGGTGAAGTTGTGGAGGTCGCCGAACCGGAGGCCTTCTTCACCAATCCCAGCCAGGAGCGTTCGCGGCGTTTTCTGGATCAGATTCTCTGATTGCTGTAAACTATTGAGGCTGATGCCCGTATGATGATTTCACTCGATAACTATTGGCTTTCAATTGATGAGCGAGAAGCTTTGGAAAGCTTGCTTGCCCAAGTAGGACATGATATGTCCCTGAACGACCTTTACCGTATGATGGATGAAATATGGTTTTCTTATGGTTGTGAATCCAGTTGCTATGATGAAAAGAAATACGCTCAATTTTACAGTCATCCTATTTGGTTGCTCAACGGTATCTTCGTGGAGCAGCATCGTGAATCTCGCGCAAATCGTGTTGCAATCGCCGAAGCATTGAGGCTAACAGAATCGAAAACCATTCTTGATTTTGGAGGCGGATTTGGTACTCTTGCCAGATTGATCACTGAGTTAATGCCTGAATCACGAATTGACATCTGGGATCCGTTCCCGCCTCGTCATGGCATCGAAGTGTGCAAGTCAATTCCCAATATCCAGTTCATTTCTTCACCTCAAGACGAATCCTATGATGCATTGACTTGCACGGATGTGCTTGAGCATGTTCATGATCCTTTGCTGTTGCTTGCCGATATGATTGCAAAGGTGAAATTGGGTGGAACTTTGGTGATCTATAATTGCTTCTATCCACTTATCCAGTGCCATCTGCCATGCACGTTTCATTTCATCAGAACATTTGACGAATTCTGCGCCATGTTGGGATTGGATGTCGTTGGCAAAACCAGCGACGATCATGCAACAATCTACAAAAAAGTATCGTCTGTTGTCCCTGATTGGGCTCGGCTAAGGAAACTTGAAGCCCAGTCAAGGCTAGCCTATCGAATGGAATGTTGGCGAAAAGCCAATTCAGGCGCCAGTTCTTTGCGCTACAAGTTGGAACTTGCTCGTGCTTCTCCTCTTTATTACCCCGAGAAATGCATGACAAAGCTGATTAATGTTTTTCGAAGTATTTAATCCTATAATGGTATTCGATTGCCAGAGCAATGTACAAAATTCTGTTTCTTCAAATTTGGCAAAATTAAATGGTTGGTTCAGGGTATAGCCATCACTTCTAGCCCATGCAGCCCCTCATAAAAGAGGTAGGCAGCGAACACCAGGGCCAGCACTCCCACCAGCCACTCGGCCTTGTGCTGGAGCCACTCCTCCAGGGCAGCGATCGGCCCTCGGATCGAGCCGGAGCTCACGATCCAGGCCAGGGGTGGCAGCAGTAGCAGGGAGCTCGCCGCGAGCACGAACAGGCCACTCACCTCCACATCGGCCTTTAGGCCCGGATGATTGATCAGCAGGAGGCCGGCCTCTTTGAGATAAAAGACCAGGTTTTCCGGGGTGAGCAGAGCACCGGCGGCGCCCACCAGAACCAGCAGCCAGGTGGCCATCTCCGGCAGCTTGTTCATCAGGCGCAAGGCCATGCCCTCCTCGCCGATCAGGGCCTGAGGCGTCAGTTGGTAGAGGCCCAGGGCAAGTAGCCCACCGGCGCCGATCAGGTCGATCAGCACCTGGTCGCGGTGGCCGTGTTGGGGGGTGAGGGCTAAGGAGCCCCCCAGCAGCAACAGCAGCAGCACCGCCAGCAGGTTCGCCAGGCTCCAGCCCAACACGTAGGCAAACGACCGGCGCAGGGGTTCCTTGCCCAGTAGCAGCAGCGTCACCACGCCGATGTGCAGGGGGCTGAAGGCGATGCCGATGCCAAACAGCGAGGACTGGGTGACCAGAGATGGACTCATCGGCAGCGGGCCAAGAATTCAGTCGTGAGCGACACATTAACGAGCTTGCCTCGATCGGCGGGGCGGCTTTCCGGCGTGGGAAACGGCCCTATCCCGCTGCTTTAGCAGCGAATCGATCGCTGAGGGGCCGCGGTCTCAGTTCTCCGGCAGGGTTGCCCAGTCGGCGGCGTTCAGGTCGGGGAAGAGTCCGTCCTCCCGTTCCACGGCCCGCAGCCAGCTTTCTGGCAGGGCGGTGCCGCGCTCCACGGCGTCGAGCAGGCGCCAAAAGCGATCCAGGTGGCGGTTGATCCGCTCCCGGGCCAGCTCGGTGGTGGTGCCGGCCCGCAGGATGAAGCTCCAGTCGGAACTCTGAGCCAGGAGCAGCTCCCGGCCGGCCTGGGTGAGCCAGCGCCGCTGGACTTCGCTGCCCACCCCTCGGTTCACACGCCCCACCATCGCCCGCGAAGCCCGCTGCCACTCGCCCACCACCCAAGCGTTGGTGTCGTTCAGCCAGTAGTTGTGATAGCCCCCCTGCCCCCAGCTGGAGGGGGAGGGCCGGCAGACCTGCAGGGCCTCGCCGCGGCCCAGAACCTCACGCAGGTGGGTGAACCGCACCCCCGCGGCGGGTCCCTGCCGGAAGAGTTCCGCCAGAAAGCGGGGCCCTTCGAACCACCAGTGCCCGAACAGTTCCGCATCGAAGGGGGCCACCAGGAGGGGGGGGCGATCGATCGTGGCGGCCAGGTTGTCGAGCAGGGCCGCACGGCCCTGAAGGTAGTCAGCGGCGTGCTCGACCACCCGTTCGGCCGCGCGCCGGGGGGCATAGGGCTGTTTCTGATCGAGGGAGCAGGTCTGGCCGGTGACCCGGTGCAGCTTCAGGCCCAGGGGCCTGTGGCTGCGGATGCCCGCCGCCTCCAGACGCTCCTCGGGCAGATCCCAGCCCAGGTCGCGGTGGAATTCCCGGTACACGCCATCGCCCGGATAGCCCTGGCTGGCGCTCCACACCGGCAGGGTGGATTCATTGTCACGGCCGAAGAAGGCCACCCCCCCAGGGGAGCAGATCGGTGCATACACGCCGTAGCGGGGTCTGGGCAGGGCATGGAGTAGGCCATGGCCATCGAGCAGGCTGTAGCGGAGGCCGCAGCGGGCCATCAACCGGTCGAGGCCCTCGTAGTAGGCGCACTCCGGCAGCCAGATACCGAGGGGCCGCTCCCCCAGCAGCCGCTGGTGCTGCCGTATGGCCGTCACCAGCTGTGCATGCACCGCCTCCGGTGTGTCGCGCAGTAGGGGCAGGTAGCCGTGGGTGGCGGCGCAGCTGATCAGATCGAGCACGCCGGCCTGCTGAAGGGCCCTGAAACGGGGCAGCAGGTTGCCGCCGCAGGCGCGGAACTGGTCGGCTGCGGCCTGAAGCTGGCTCTCGAGATCGGTGGCGGCAGCAGCGAAGTGGGGATCTGCTTCGGCCAGCAGCTCGCGGCGCTGCTCAAGCCAGGGCAGGAAACGCCGGTTCAGCTCGGTGTCGCTCAGCAGCGCCAACAGCGTGGGGGAGAGCCCGAGAGTGAGCCTGGGCTGCGCGGTCGGGTCGGCGGCGGCGGCCTCCAACATCTGCACCAGGGGCAGGTAGCACTCCTGCAGGGCCTGGAAGTACCAGTCTTCCTCGAGGGAGCCAGGCTCCCCGGAGCGGACATAGGGAAGATGGGCGTGGAGAACCAGGGCCAGATCACCGGAGGCCATGGCTCATCCGCAGAGAGGGGAGTTTAGATCTCATGCCCCCTAGGCTCTCGCCCAGATGGGGAAGGTATTCGGGATGGGCAGGGTTCTGGCGAGGGTGCTGGCCGTAGACGGCCACAGCATGTTCTATGCCCAGCAGAAGGTGGGCTGGTTCTTCGATCCCCGCCGCCTGCTCGCCTTGGCGGCAGTTGGCGAGGGGGTGGAGCTGGCCAGCGCCTTCTGGTACGCCGGCCTTAAGGATCCCACCGACCAGCGACCCTTCCGCGATGCCCTCACCGGCCTGGGTTACACCGTGCGCACCAAGCCCCTGCGGGAACTGCCGAGCGGCAGTGGGGGAAGCGGCTGGGCAGGCGACGGCGAACCCCAGCGCCACTTCACCCGCGCCAACCTCGATGTGGAGGTGGCCATCGACCTGCTCAGCGTGGCCGATCGCACCGATGAAGTGTGGTTGTTGAGCGGCAGCCGGGATCTGGAGCGTCTGGTGGAGGTGCTGCGGGCCCGGGGCCTGCGCACGGTGCTGGTGAGCACCGAGGGCATGGTGGCGCGGGAACTGCGCAATGCGGCCGACCAGTTCGTGGATCTCGCCAGCCTGCGGCCGAAGCTGGAAAAGGCGGATGCCCAGCAGCAGCCGGTGTTCAGCCGCTCCTAGGGAGCCGCGTTCCGAGCAGTGCCCTTCTGTACTCTCGGTAGCCGCACGGACTCGGCGGCCCCACGGACTCGGCGGCTCCACAGACTCGGCAGCCCCACGCAGCAGCCCCACGCAACGGAACGCCAGCTTGAGCATCAGCAAGCTCGCATCCGGGCCGGACCCTTGTCAGGCCCCTCTACCGGCGGCCAGCCCCTGGCCCTGGCCTTAGAATGGTTAAAACTCATAGTCATTCCGTTTAGCTTTTCCTTCCTTCCCATGGCGCGCGATCCAGGTCGGGTTCTGATCTTCGACACCACCCTCCGCGATGGCGAGCAGTCGCCCGGCGCCAGCCTGAATCTGGAGGAGAAGCTCGCCATCGCCCAACAGCTCGCTCGCCTTGGGGTCGACATCATTGAGGCCGGCTTCCCCTTTGCCAGCAGCGGTGACTTCAACGCCGTCCAGCGCATCGCCGCCACCGTCGGCACCCCCGAGGGCCCGGTGATCTGCGGCTTGGCCCGCGCCGCCGCCGGCGACATCAGGGCCTGCGCCGAGGCGGTGGCTCCGGCCGCCCGCCGCCGCATCCACACCTTCATCGCCACCAGCGACATCCACCTGGAGCACAAACTGCGCAAGAGCCGCGCCGAGGTGCTGGAGATCACCCGCGAGATGGTGGCCTACGCCCGCTCCCTCGTCGACGACGTCGAGTTCTCCTGCGAGGACGCCGGTCGCAGCGATCCGGAGTACATGCACCAGGTGATCGAGGCCGCCATCAGCGCTGGCGCCACCACCATCAACATCCCCGACACCGTGGGCTATGCCACACCGGCCGAATTCGGTGACCTGATCGCCGGCATCAACCGCTGCGTGTCCAACATCGACCAGGCCGTGATTTCCGTGCACGGCCACAACGACCTCGGCCTCGCGGTGGCCAATTTCCTCGAGGCGGTGAAAAACGGCGCCCGCCAGCTCGAATGCACCATCAACGGCATCGGCGAGCGGGCAGGCAACGCCTCCCTCGAGGAGCTGGTGATGGCCCTGCACGTCCGCCGCAGCTACTACAACCCCTTCCTCGGTCGCCCGGCCGAGAGCACGGAGCCGCTCACCGGCGTGCGCACGGAGGAGATCACCAAAACCTCGCGGCTGGTCAGCAACCTCACCGGCATGGCGGTGCAGCCCAACAAGGCGATCGTGGGGGCTAACGCCTTCGCCCACGAATCGGGCATCCACCAGGATGGCGTGCTGAAGAACCCGCTCACATACGAGATCATCGACGCCCGCACCGTTGGGCTCACCGATAACCGCATCTCCCTGGGGAAGCTCTCGGGCCGCAGCGCCTTTCGCGCCCGTCTTGAGGACCTCGGCTACAGCCTCGAGGGCGAAGACCTCAACGATGCCTTTGTGCGCTTTAAGGAGCTGGCCGACCGCAAACGGGAGATCTCCGACCGCGACCTTGAGGCGATCGTCAGTGAGCAGGTGCAGCAACAGGGGGAGGTGCGCTTCCTGTTGCGGCGGGTGCAGGTGAGCTGCGGCACAGGTCTTCTCCCCACCGCCACGGTCTCCCTGGAAACGGGCGATGGCTGTGAACACAGCGAGGCCGCCATCGGCACCGGGCCTGTGGATGCGGTTTGCCAGGCCCTGAACCGCCTGGCCGGTGTACCCAATGAGCTGGTGGAGTTTTCGGTGAAGAGCGTCACCGAGGGCATCGATGCCATGGGCGAGGTCACCATCCGGCTGCGGGCCGAGGGGGTGCTCTATTCCGGCCATGCGGCCGACACCGACATCGTGGTGGCGGCGGCCCAGGCCTTCGTGAATGCCCTCAACCGGCTGGTGGCCGGACGACAGCGGGCGCCGCTCCATCCTCAGAAGGCGCCGCTGCCGGTGGCGGAGTTACCGCGGCTGTGACGAGCTGGGCCTGACGGCTCCAATCTGTGGTGGCGAAATGCCCAGTCCCTCGATGCGTCCAGCTTCTCCAGGCCTCCAGGTCTCCGGCCGGGCCGCGGCCCTGCAGCTCACGCTCCTGCTGCTTTTGGCCCTGGTGGTACTGCTCCCCCTGCTGTGGCTGGTGAGCACCTCTCTGAAGGGTCCGGCTGAAGATATCTTCACCAGTCCGCCGGCCCTGCTTCCCTCCCAGCCCAGCTTGGCCGCCTACGGCCAGCTGTTCGCCGCCAACCCGATGCTCACCTATCTGCGCAACAGCGCCCTGGTGAGCGCTCTGGCGGTGCTGGCCAATCTGCTCTTCTGTTCCCTGGCGGCCTACCCCCTTGCTCGCCTCCGCTTTCGCGGCCGCGGTCTGGTACTCGCCCTGGTGGTGGCCACCATCCTGATTCCGTTCCAGGTGGTGATGATCCCCCTCTACCTGCTGATGGTGCAGCTGGGGCTCCGCAACAGTCTCTGGGCCCTGATCCTTCCCCAGGCGGCAACCGCTTTCGGCATCTTCCTACTGCGCCAGAGCTTCCTGGGGGTGCCGGTGGAACTGGAGGAGGCGGCCCGCATCGATGGCTGCTCGCCCCTGGGCGAGTGGTGGAACGTGATGATCCCCGCCGCCCGCTCCGATTTGATCACGCTGGCGATGTTTGTGTTCATCGGCAGCTGGAGCGATTTTCTCTGGCCCCTGATCATCCTGGACGATCCCGGCTTATACACCCTGCCTCTGGGCCTGCAACAGTTGGCCAGCAGCTTTTCCCTCGACTGGCGCCTGGTGGCAGCCGGTTCCGTGGTGTCCATCCTGCCTGTGCTGCTGCTCTTCATTCTCCTGCAACGATTCATTCTTCCCAATGCAAGCGGCGATGCAGTGAAGGGCTGAGCCTGGGAGAGCGCAGATCTTTATCCTTTAAGATGATCGATCATCCTTGTCATTTTGCTCGCAATTCGGCGAGGCGTTGAAGGCTTGTAAGGCAGGGCGGGTGGCAGGTCAAAGCTATAGCCATTGCCCACTCGGAATTGCTGGGCTTGCTTATGGGAAGCCATGCTGGTGTAATGGCAGATAAATGAACGGCGCGTCAGCCCAGGATTCAGCATCGGGGTTCCGCCGTGAATTAAGGCACCATGCCAGATCAGAAGATCACCACGCTTCGGCAAAAAGATACTGGGCTGCAGCCCACGACTCCGAACAATCTCTTCGAGATGATTTTTATACCCTGCGAAAACACTAGAATCGGCATCTCGGCTTGCAAGGATTGAGCCCTGACCCCAGTCATAGAAACCTAATTGATCCGGAAGATGGGACCCCTTGTAGTAAACAAGTGGTCCGGCCTCAGCCTGGATATCCTCCAGGGGAATCCAGGCCGCGGCGAGCTGACCAAGCTGCCTGTGATGATGCACATAGGAAAAGTCTTGGTGTATCGATTGCTCGCTACTTTTCCAGAAGGTCAGGCTTTGAATCAGCGCCGCCGGAGAGCCAAACAGCTCTTGCATAAAGGCTGTTACTGAGTCAGCAAAGGCCAGCCGCTTGGCCGAATCAAAAAAGCGCTGCAAGTCAACCAGTTTTAAGCCGGGGGGCTCTAGGCGAAAATCCTTGGCGCCAAGATTACGCAGAAATCGAGCTTCATAATATTTTTTTGGCCCATCAATTCCGATGCTACCCAGAATCTCTGGCGCTGTCTCAAGATCTGCAAGGGATTCAAGATCACGATCAAATTGATCCAGTACGTCCAAGGGGATAACACCGGGCAGGATGACAACGCCATCAGATAGGTATCGCTGGATGGGGTTCGAATAAAGTCTCGCTACTAGGTCAGGTTGGTTTCGATAAATACGCTCTGCCAATGGGAGCGAATCAAGGTAGAAAGATCCTTGCATCTGCACACTCAGTGATGTTGAAACCGTTGTTGAAACCCAAGTTGGGCCTCCAGAAGCTTATCGCTCCTGGCTTGGCGCACAGATTTAAATGGCGCGCTGGAACGCGACCCCACCGAAACCCCTGCATCATTTCATCCCCGGCGGTCACGCTCACGGCTGGGTTGGGATCGGCGGTGGTGGGGGCGGTCGCAGCACCGAGGCGCCGGGCGTGGGCAGCCGGCTGGGCTGGGGATCGCGGGCTGGGTCTGCCTCGCGGGGCTGCTGGCCAGAGCTGCCAGCCCGCTCGCGCATCTCCACCAGGAGCTGCTGGAGCCGCAGCCGTTCCGCCTCCGACCGTTCCAGCTGCTCCGTAGCCCGGGCCTCGAGCTGCTCGAACCGCTGGGTCAGGGTGCGGAGCTGGCCGTTCTGATCGGCGGCCTTCTCCAGGGAACTGCTGCTCTCGAGGGTCTCCACCCGCATCCGCAGCTGGCGCAGATCCCTTCCCTGTTCCCGACTCCAGGCGAGCATCACCAGAAACAGCACCGCCAGCATCGAGCTCAGGCCCAACTGGAACCAGCCCAACCAGGGCGGCGCTGCTTGGAATTCCGGCGGCTGGGCCATGGTGACGGGTCAGGCGGGAAACCTGTGCCGATCTTGCCCTGCGGTTCAGCGGCCGGCCAGCATCAGGTGGTCGAGGCTTGCCGAGCGCCGCTGGCTGGCGCCGGCCAGCAGGCGTTCCACCGTGGCCTGGAACACGGCATCCGCCTCCTGATCATCACGGCCGATGCTGGTCATGCCCAACTTGCCGAATTCCGAGAGGCAGCCGAGCAGGTGAAACACGCTTCCCCGTAGGCGGGCCGGGTCGTAGTGGAGGCCGGCATCCGCCACGATGTCGATCAGATCGACCGGCAGTAGGCCCCGCAGCCGTTCGTCGCAGAGGTTGTCGGTGGCCTGGTAATGCAGGGCTTCCCCTGTGGGGGTGAGAAAGCGGCCGCTCGCTGGATCCAGCCGACCCGTGGTGAGGGCGCAGAGGGCCATGTAGGGGTGGGTGGTGCCCCCTTGGCGCAGGTTCACCTCAATCGCCTGGACATCCCACTGTCCTGCAATGCAGCGGGCGATGAAATCCACGCCGAAGCGTTCCAGGGCGCCTTCGGTGGCCAGGGCCTGACCCACTCGCAGGCCGTGGTCCATCAGCACCCGGCGGTAGGCGCCATCGGCCGGAAAGCGGCAGCCGAGGTAGGTCTGGCCACTGGGTCCGCCGAGGATCTGTTCATGGGTGGAGAGCACCTCCACCGCGCCGCCGGGATGGATGAACCCCTGCACGCTCGGTGAGCTGAGGCCCTCCCCTCCCTCCAGCCAGGCCTCCACCAGGGCCCCCTGCTCCTCCACCCGTTGCCGCCAGCTCAACGCCGGCATTGGCAGGGTTTCCAGTGCCTCCCGCAGCCGCTGTCGCCGCTCTGGTGCGGTGAGTTCATGGAGCGCTAGGGGAGCGAGCGCCAGAGGGGCGTTCCCCTCGCCACTGAAGCCTTCGTTGAGCTTCACCACGCAGCGTGCCAGCTCGGGCTGGCTTTCCCAAAGGGTGGCGGTCGCCTCCGCCAGAGCGTCTAGGTCCCGCACCAGATCGCTGCCAGCGGGATGGGGCACCCCGCAGCGGGCGAACAGATCCCGGCTCCCCTTCTTGCTACCCCACCAACCCAGGGCCGGGTCGGTGCCCAGTAAGGGCACCTGCAGACGCTCCGAAAGCTCCTTCTCCAGTTCTGTCACCACGTAGCACTGGATGAAGCTGCGTCCGGGTCGCAGCAGCTCGGCGATGCGCTCCAGCAGGGCCGGTCGCTCCAGCAGCTTCTCCGTCAGGGGCCGGTCGGAGGCGTCGTCGGCATCGAAGAGGTGGAGGCGCCGACGGGCATGGGAGGCGGGGATGCCCGGCAGCAGCTCCAGCACCGCATCCACCACCAGATCGGCCAGGGGCTTGCTGCTCACGTACACCATCCGCACTCCAGGATCCCGCAGCCGCACCAGAGCGAAGAGCTGGCGTTCCTCGTAGTGATGGGCTCCGGTCACCAGGGCCATCTGGGCCCGGTCCATCGACAGGGAGGGCAGCACCAGCACATCCAGATCCGCCCCCTCTCCACCAGCTGGGGCGATCCATTCCGGCCGGAGCTCCTGCTGGAGGTCTCGGAAGCTCAGGGCCATCGGGGCAGGGGGGCGGGATCTGGACCATGCTGAGGGTTCACGCCTCCCCCCGCCCATGGCGCCCCAGGCCGGTTTCGCCGTCACCCTGCTCGGCTATGCCGCCGCCTCCCTCACCACGCTGAGCTTCTTTCCCCAGGCCATCAAGACCCTGCGGGGCGCCGATGTGAGCGGCATCTCGCTGCGCAGCTATGGCCTGCTGACCATCGGGATTACGGCCTGGGCCGTCTATGGCCTGCTGGTAGGCGATGGACCCCTGATCGCCGCCAACGTGATCACGCTCCTGCCGGCCAGTTTGGTGCTGCAGCGGCGGTTGAAAGCGGAGTTCGAGCACCGACGCGGCTGAGCCCTCCGATGGCCCTGGCCCCCCTGCCGCCGCCCGTAGCGGCCCTGCTCGTGGCCCTCGGTGCCGTGCCGGGCGCCTGGCTCCGCTTCTGGCTGGTGAATCAGCTGGAGCCCCGCCTGCCCCGGCGTCACTGGGGCACTTTTGCGGTGAACCTGGCGGCCTGCTTCGGACTGGGCCTGCTGATCGCCGCCGGGCAGCACGAGCGGGGTAGGGCCGCCTCCGCGCTGCCCCTGTTGCTCGGCACCGGTTTTCTGGGCAGCTTGAGCACCTTCTCAACCCTGGCAGCAGAACTGGAGGCCTCTCTTCGGCTCGGGGAACGCCGGCAGGTCCTGGGTCTTGCCCTCGGTTCACTGCTGGGGGGCCTGCTGGCGCTGCTGGCGGGCCGGGGGCTAGGGGGGTGGCTGGCATGACTCCGTGCGGCCCTGAAGGCTCGCGAGTGGCCCCCCTCCCTCTTCGCCCGGAGGAGCTGCTGCTGGTCGCTCTGGGGGCCGTCCCCGGTGCCCTGCTGCGCTGGCTGCTTCAGGCGGATCCCCTGGCCAATGTGCTCGGCTGCCTAGTGATTGGCATCGTTTCCGGCTCGGAGCCACCGCGTCCCCGGACCATGCTGCTGGTGGGCATCGGCTTCTGTGGTTCGCTCACCACCTTCAGCGGCTGGATCCTGGCCCTGGAGAGAGCGCTGGGGGGGGGATCGGTGAGCGGGGTGGCCCTGCTGCTGCTGGAACTGGTCGCCGGGCTCCTGGCGGTGTTATCGGGTCGGGGTCTGGCCGGAAGGCTGGCCCGAAGCCGGCCTCGGCTCAGGCGCTGAAGCCCTTGCGGGAGGGGATCGGATAGGGAATGCGCCGGTGGCGCATTCTTCTCCACACCCGCACGAAGGCACGGATCACCAACTCGAGTTCGCCCCGGCTGATGCCGCTGGCGGCCAGCTGTCCATCCTGCTGACGGGCCTCGACGATGCGGCGCACCATGGCGCGGGCTTCGGCTTCGCAGGTGTTCGGCGGCAGGGAGCGCAGAGCAGCCTCACAGCCGTCGGCCAGCATCAGGATGGCCGTTTCGCGGCTGCGCGGGATGGGTCCTAGGTAACGGAACCGGCCCTCGGCAATGCCCGGATCCCTTTCCCGCGCTTGATGCAGGAAGTAACCCATTTTGAGGGTTCCCTGGTGTTCGGGGATGAAATCCGCCAGGGGACGCGGCAAGTGATGGCGGCGGGCGAGTTTGAGGCCTTCATCCACGTGGGCCTGAAGGATCGCCGCGCTGGCCAGGGGATCATTCAGCTGCTCATGGGGGTTGCGGCCGTCCTCCTGATTCTCGATGAACCAGGAGGGGCCATGCAGTTTGCCGACATCGTGATAAAGGGCTCCCGTGCGGATCAGGTCGACATCGGCTTGGATCGCCCGCGCGCCCTCTTCCGCCAGCCCACAGATCATCAGCGTGTGCTCGAAGGTGCCTGGGGCTTCGGTGGAGAGTCGGCGCAGCAGAGGTCGCTCCAGATCGGCCAGCTCCATCAGCCGTGCCCGGGTGAGCAGGCCGAAGAAGCTTTCCACCAGCGGCGCCAGCAAGAGGCCGCCCATCAGCAGTCCGCCCACGAGCATGGCCTCACCGAGGAGATCGGCATCGGCGGCCATCGTCACCCCTGCCGGTGCCCCCCGGTGCAGATGCAGCAGGGGAACCTGAAGCAGCAGGGCGCCGAGGGGCAGAAGCACCGCGAGTTGGAGCAGCTGGGCGCGGTTCCTCTGACGCCCGGCCAGCACCGCCGCGGCCGCTGCTACCAAGGCGGCCACCACGAGCCGGGGTTCGAGGTTGCTGCCCAGTGGGTAGGGCCAGAGGAGGCTGGCCACCGCCAGCCAGGCCAGGCCGGCAGGCGTGCTCAGGCCCTGGGCCAGCAGCAGGGTGGGGGGTACCAGCAGGGCCAAGGGGCTCACCTTGTCCCCCAGCCAGAGCTTGCAGCTCTGAACCACTAGCAGCATCGCCAGGGCCAGCAGGGCCTGACGAGGTTCCAAGCTGGCACGCCAGCGCCTCATCACCAGCAGCATCACGCCCGATGCCGCCAAGGCCTCAACTAGATGCAGCAGCCACGGCAGCAGCAGGGGTCGGCGGTTAATCAGGTTGAAGTGGTCGAGCACATCGAAGGCCTGGGGCGTGATCGGCTCGCCCTGCCGGGTGATCAGGTCGCCCCGTTTCACCGCCAGGGTGGGTAACCCCTGCTGGGTCACGATCTGCTCGATCCGCCGCTGGGTGAGCAGGGCATCGGTGCGCAGGTTGGTGCGGCCCTGCAGCGCTTCGGCCACGAGCCGGCTGCCCAGGCTGCGGGCCGGGTTGGGCTGGCCGTCGAGGTGCAGGTTGGCCGCCGATCGCAGCGACTCATCGGCCAGGCTTGCCACGACCCCCTGGGTGAGCATGCGCAGCTGGGCCTGGCGCACGGCGGTCTCCCAGGCAATCAGCTGGGTCGGGGTCTGCTGATCGAGCCAGCGGCTCTCCTCGGCGGTGAGATTGAGGGCATCCAGCTGATGGGGATCGCCACCGCTTTGCCGGCGCACCTGGCTGAGGCGCCGTTCCAGATCCTCCTGAAGGATCCTGTTGGCTGCCGGGTCCACCATTTGAACCTGGGACCGGGGGCCCATCTGGCTGCGGCGCCGCTCCAGGGCCGCGCTGTCGATCACACGGCTGTCCCGCGGGGCGCGCACGGTGAAGGGAGCGGGGAGCCCCGGCCGCAGGCTGGGTTCCACCAGCCAGGGCCAGCTCGAAACCAGCGCCACCACCAGGCAGGAGAGCAGTACGGCAGCCATGCCAGCGGCCCGCCACCGGACCAGAGCTTGACGCGGCCGCTCGAGCCGCAGCAGTTGCCGCCACAGCAGTTTCAGCCCATGTGCCATGGGTTCAACCTAGTCAAAGCCGCCCGCCCTGCCAGGCAGGGGCGGACTGGCGCAATCCCCGGTCCGGGCCATGCTGGCACCAAGTGCAAGGGTGTGATGGCCACTCTCCTCGACGGACGTCGCCTGGCCGCCAGGATCGAGCAGCAGCTGCAGGCGGTGGTGGCCGCCGGACTGGAGGCGGCGGGCCGGCCCCCGGGGCTGGCGGTGCTCCGGGTCGGCGACGATCCCGCCAGCGGGGTGTACGTGGCCAATAAGGAGAAGGCCTGCAGCCGGGTCGGCATCCGCAACCTCGGGGCCCATCTGGCCGCCGCCACGCCGGCGACCGAGGTGCAGGCCTGCATCAACAGGCTCAATGCCGATCCGGCCGTCGATGGCATCTTGCTGCAACTACCGCTGCCGACCGGGCTGGCGGAGGGTCCCCTGCTGGCGGCGATCGACCCCGACAAGGATGCCGATGGCCTCCACACCCTCAACCTCGGACGGCTGCTAAAGGGAGAGCCGGGGCCCCGCAGCTGTACCCCGGCCGGTGTGATGGCCCTGTTGGCCGATGCCGGTGTGGAGCTGGCCGGACGCCGGGCGGTGGTGGTGGGCCGCAGCATCCTGGTGGGTCAGCCGATGGCACTGATGCTCCAGGCCGCGAACGCAACAGTGAGCGTGGCACATTCTCACACCACCGATCTGGCGGCCCTGACCCGCAGCGCCGATGTGCTGGTGGTGGCCGCCGGCCGACCCCGCATGGTGGGAGCCGAGCACGTGAAACCTGGTGCCGTGGTGGTGGATGTGGGAATCCATCGGCTCGATCCCGATCCCGAGGAAGGGAGCGGGGCCCGAAGCCGGCTCTGTGGAGATGTGCGTTTCGAGGAGGTGGAGCCCCTGGCCGCCGCCATCTCCCCGGTCCCGGGGGGCGTGGGTCCGATGACGGTCAGCATGTTGCTGGTCAACACCGTGGTGGCCTGGTGCCGTCGTCATGGTCTTGATTCCAAACCCCTGGCCGACCTGCTGATCTGAGCTGCAGATCTGCCCCGGCAGCTCCCGTGCACTGCAGCCCATCGCGCCCTGATTTGCTGCGGGGGCCCCCAGCCCCGGGGCGCGGTCAAGAGCCTGGAATTACAGGCAAGTCGGGGGAAGGAGCATGGATGAAGGCCCACTGGACGGAACCATTCCGCCGGGAGCGCTGCGGGGCAGCCTCCGGCTTACCGATGTAGAGGCTCTGTTGCGTGCCCATGGCGCCTTGATCCGCAGTGTGGACAACCACCACTGGCAGATCTCGCGAGGCGACCGCAGCGGCCTGTGGATGCTGGGGGATGCGCCGATCCAGACCGGATCCGGGCTGGATCCAGCCGCCCTGATCCGCCTCCAATTGGTGCTGCGCCAGACCGGGCTGTTGCGGGAGGGGGGGGGCGCAGCCAGCGTGCCGACGCCGATGACTGCGGCGATTCTCTGGGTGGGCCAGGAGGCCACCCGCGTCTACTGGATCAATGATCAGGGGCTGGCCGATGCCTCCATCCTGTCGCTGGGTCGCTGGCTGCACGGCGAAATCACCCTGCATCGGGATCAGCGCACGGTGCCCTACGTGCGCCGGATCGTGGCGATGCTGGAGCGAATCGAGCGGGCCCTGCTGGTCGGCCAGCTCAGCAGGATCCCCAAGGCGGTCGATTGCCTCGCCGGCGCCTCGGCGGACGAGGACGACAGCGATGAGAGCCTGCTGCACCTCACCCATCTGCTGGAGCAGGAGCGGCCCGATCTGCGTCAACGGGTGGTGGGGGTGCTCTCCCTCGAGGCCGACAAGCTCGACGACGCCACGCTCTTCGCCATCGCCAGGCATTACCTCCTTCCCGACTGCAGAACCCAGCAGCGGTCGTCTTCACCGGAGCCCTGAGCGATCCCGCTCGACGGAGCCTCGCTCTGGGCCCCGGTTGCTTCGGTCCATGACTCCGGGCCCCCGCCTCTCCGGTTCCGGGTCAACGGCCTGAGACAATGGCCGCAGAATTTATGAAGTCATGGCTGCGGCGGTGAGCACGTCCCAGGACACTGCCGAGCCGGCACCCGCTGCCGTGGCCCCCCGGGCGTTCGATTTCGCCGCTTACCTGGAGGCGGCACGGCTTCGCGTGGAGGCTGCCCTGGATGCTTCCCTGGCTCTGGAGCGGCCTGAGTCGCTGTGGGAAGCCATGCGTTATTCCCTGCTGGCCGGGGGCAAGCGGCTGCGGCCGATCCTCTGTCTGGCGGCCTTTGAGCTCGCCGGTGGGGAGGGCGACCTGGCCCTGCCCACCGCGGTGGCGCTGGAGATGATTCACACCATGTCGCTCATCCATGACGACCTCCCCGCCATGGACAACGACGACCTGCGCCGGGGTCGGCCAACAAACCACAAGATGTTCGGTGAGGCCAATGCCATCCTGGCCGGCGACGCCCTGCTGACCCGGGCCTTCGAGATGGTGGCCCTGCGCAGCCCCGGGGTGTCCGCCGAGCGGCTGCTGCAGGTGGTGGGGGAGCTCTCGCTGGCGTCCGGGGCACCGGGGCTTGTGGGCGGCCAGGTGGTGGACCTCGAGAGCGAGGGCAAATCGGTGGATCTCCAGACCCTGGAATACATCCACCTGCACAAGACGGGTGCACTGCTGCGGGCCTGTGTGATCAGCGGCGCCCTGGTCGCCGGTGCGGATGCCACCCTGCAGGCCGCCCTGCATACCTATGCCCGCGGCATCGGCCTGGCTTTCCAGATCATCGATGACATCCTGGATGTGACCGCCAGCAGCGATGTGCTCGGCAAGACGGCCGGCAAGGATCTCACCGCTGACAAGACCACCTATCCCAAGTTGCTGGGGCTGGAGGAGTCGAGGCGCCGTGCCGATGGTTTGGTTGCCGAGGCCAAGGAGGCGCTCGAACCCTGGCGGGACCGGGCCGCTCCACTCCTGGCCCTGGCCGACTACATCACCAGCCGCGACCGATGACCCCACCGATTTCCAGTGATTCCGGCCATCTGTTGTTGATGGTGCGCGATCTCTTCGACAACGCCGTGCTCTGGTGGGGTCTGGCCGCCTGCGGTGTGGCCCAGCTCTCCAAGCTCGCGGTGGAGCTCGTGCTCCACGGCCGCTGGCGCCCCGAGGTGCTCCTCGAGACCGGTGGCATGCCTTCCAGCCATTCCGCCCTGATGACCGGCACCGCCGCGGGGGTCGGTTGGTATCAGGGCTACCAGGATCCGCTCTTTGCCCTGGCGGCCGCCGTGGCCTTCATCGTCCTCTACGACGCGACCGGCGTGCGCCGGGCTGCGGGTGAAACCGCAGCCCGGGTGAACGCCCTGGCCCAAGGCCGTGAGCGGAACGGCGATGTCGGCGGCGCTATCTGGGAACATCCGCTCAAGGAGAACATCGGCCACACCAGGCTCCAAGTGCTGGTAGGAAGCCTGATCGGCCCTCTGGTGGCCCTGCTGGGCCTGGCCCTGGTGGGCTCCCCCCTTCATCTGGTCGGGCTGCTCACCCGCGTGCTCAGCCCGGTTGGGTGAGCGCCCTTCCCGCAGTGGGGGTCGGGGATCATGCCCTCACCCCTGAACAGCAGGCCGTGCAGGCCGCCTTCGCCACCTGGCTGGTCGCTCCTGCCGATGGCACCCCCTTTGTGCTCAGTGGTTACGCCGGCAGCGGCAAGACCTTCCTCTCGATCCGGCTGCTCGCCCTGGTGGAGAGCGCCGGCCTCTGCTGGACCGTAGTAGCCCCCACCCACAAGGCCGTTGGTGTGTTGAGGGGGCAGTTGGAGTTGGCGGGCCTAAGGCCCACCTGGTATCCATCCACGATCCATCGCCTGCTGAGGTTGCGGCTGAAGCGGGAACGGGACCTGGAGCGCTGCGAGGAAACCGAGCAGACCGCCCAGGCCCTTGAACACTTGGGTCTGGTGTTGGTTGATGAGGCCTCCATGGTCGACAGCACCCTGCTGGAGATCACCCTGCGCTGTGCCCATTCCTTCGGGACCCGGATCGTGTTCGTGGGCGATCCGGCCCAGCTTCCGCCGGTTGGAGAGGCCCTTAGCCCCGTGTTCGCGCTTGGGAGGGCCCACTGCGCCAGCCTGCTGCAGGTGGTGCGCCACCAGGGTCCCGTGCTGCGACTGGCCTCCGGCCTGCGGGAGGGAGAGCTTCCCTGCAGCCCCCCGCCCCCCCTGGTTCCGGTCCGCACAGACCAGGGCATGGTGTGTGCCCTCGATCGCGCCAGCTGGCTGGTGGCGGCCCAGGAGGCCCTGCGCCGCAGCGCCGAAGCCGATGCCCCCGATCTCGCCCGCATTCTCTGCTACACAAATCGCTCCCTGGAGCAGTTGGTCCCGATCGCCCGGCGGGCCCTGCATGGCTCCATGGCCGACCAGTTGCCTGTGCTGCCGGGCGAGGTGCTGATCACTCGCACCGCGGTGATGGCGCCGGCCTGCCGTTCGGGGGAGGAGGGCGGCGAGGAGCCCGACATGGTGCTGGGCTCCAACCGGGAGCTGGTGGTGCGGGATGTGGCCCCGGAGCGCTGTGATTTGGCCGACTTCGGTATCGCCAGCGGAACCTTGGGGGGCCAGGAGGTCCCGGTGATCGACACCCTCACCGCCACGGTGGAGGCTGGCGCGAGCCAGCTGGCCCTGCGCCTTCTGCCGCCGCTGGGGTCCCCAGGGCGCCTGGCGCTCGATGGGGTGTTGCAGCGGCTGCGCCAGGAGGCCCGTGAGGCCGGCAGGCAGGAGGGCCGGGCCCTCTGGCGTCGTTTCTTTCTGCTGCGGGATTCCTTCGCCTGGCTGGGGCCAGCCGCGGTGCTCACGGTGCATCGCAGCCAGGGCAGCACCTTCTCAGAGGTGTTTGTGGATGCCGATGTGTTCTGGCCGAAGGATCCGGTGCTGCGGCGCCAGCTGGTTTATGTAGCGGTGAGCCGGGCCAGCCAGGCGGTCAGCCTGGTGGCGCGGGTTGGATCCGATCGGGAGGGGTGGGGCACCTGGCTGCGGGACGGGGTGCAGGAGCCAAGCGGCGGTTAGCCGAGCCGCAGGCCCTCGATGCCCTGCCAGCCCAGGTAAACCGCCAGGGCCAGGCTCACCAGACCCACCAGCGGGTCGGCATTCCTGAGTAGCCAGGATTTTCCCCCTTCCAGGCCCGGGATCACCCGCTCCCGTCCAAGCACGGCCATGGCCAGCAGCGGCACCAGCAGCAGCAGAGCCGTGCTCAGGGTGAAGAATCCGCCCACCAGCCATTCCCGGCTTCGGTCGAGACCTGCCGCCAACAGGTTGCCGCTGGCTTTTGCGTAGAGAAACAGATCGTCGGGGCTCACCACCTGCACGAACGAACTCAGGCCGAGCAGAGGGAGCAGGGGCAGGGCGCCGAAGCCAGCGAGCCTGCGGCTCCAGGCCGGCGACTCCCCCTCCTCCCCAGCGTTCAGGATTTCCCGCAGGCCCAAAGCCAGCAGGGCCCCGGCCGCCAGCAGATCCAGACCCGTGCGGTGCTGGCTTCCTTTCTCCATCGGCAGCACCAGGCCATGGCCCAGGCTGAGCATCAGGGCGAGTTCTAGGGCCGAGGTGAGCAACCAGGCCGCAACGAACAAGCCGCCACGCCGCAGGGGGTCGGGCCCCAAGAGAAGCAGCAGTAGCAGGGCGATGTGAAGCGGGCTGAAGGCGATGGCCAGGCCGAAGCCGGCCAGTTCAGCCCCGAGGCTGAGGAGGTTCAGGGGCGACCCACCGATTGGGGTCATTGTGGACCCTGCCGCTGGGTCCAGGGCGCTCAGCACCGGCACCGTTGACGCGCCGCGCCCCGGCCCCTCGCTTTCAGCCGCGGATCTCGAACCAGTCGTCGCCGGTCGCCGCCACCCTGGTGGTGCCTAGCCCGGTCACCTGGGCCCGCAGCGTGCCTTTCTCGCACCAGAGCACCAGTTCGGCGAGCTGCTGGGGGAGGCCCTCCGCCTCCACCTCCACGGAGCCATCCGACAGGTTGCGCACCCAGCCGCTCAGCCCCAGTTCGTTGGCCCGACGACAACAGCCGGCGCGATACCCGACCCCCTGCACCCGACCCCTCACCATCAGGCGCCAGCGTTCGGCCGGGCTGCCGTTGCGCTGGTGACTGGGCTGGAGAAAACGTCGTTCCACGGCGGCGGCGCGCCGACCCCGCAGCCGCCGGGCCGATGCCAGGGAATCGCTGTCCATTCGACCGAACCCTGGGTCGCCGAGGCGTCTGGCGTGTTCGCGACTATCCATGGCGCTGGGAGCTGTGGCGAGGAGTGGGCGCGCTTGATCCGGCCCATCGCACGCTGGCACGGATCGCGCCGCGCGGCCACTGGTCGATTGTTCTAGGCCCGGGGCGCGGGGCCCGCAGGCAGACCGTGAGTTTGTAAAATAATTTCGCTTTTCTCTCGCTTCGAGTCTGATATTCTGGCAAAAATTAGGGAGACCCTGGAAAACCCAGGCAATCCACGCGACAATTGTCCTGTGATCACAGGTGTGGACTGGGTTCATGGGCAGCAAGCAGCTCGGATTCGGCGATTACGAGCAGGCCACGGCTAAGAAGCGCACCCGACGCGAGCGTTTTCTGGCCGAGATGGAGCAGGTGGTGCCATGGAAAGCTCTGATTGATCTGATCGAGCCCCACTATCCCAAGATCAGCTCCAAGGGTGGGCGGCCGCCCTATCCGCTGACAACCATGCTGCGAATCCATCTTCTGCAGCAGTGGTATGAGCTCAGCGATCCAGGCATGGAAGATGCGCTGATCGAGGTGCCGACGATGCGTCGTTTCGCAGGGATCGACATGATCAGCGATCGGATCCCTGATGAGACCACGATTCTGACGTTCCGGCACCTGCTGGAGAAGCATGATCTCGGCCTACAGATCTTTGAGGTGGTCAAAACCCACCTCAAGGCCAACGGCATGGCCATGAAGCAGGGCACGATCATCGATGCCACCTTGATCGCGGCACCCAGCTCCACCAAGAACGAGAAGAGGGAGCGGGATCCTGAGATGCACCAGACGAGAAAGGGCAACCAGTGGTATTTCGGAAT
Source organism: Cyanobium sp. (assembly GCA_014191755.1). Taxonomy (GTDB): domain Bacteria; phylum Cyanobacteriota; class Cyanobacteriia; order PCC-6307; family Cyanobiaceae; genus Cyanobium. Next base: position 33,410 of record BJHE01000009.1, on the reverse strand, counting down.
GAAAGTCCACATCGGCGTTGATAAAGACACAGGTCTGATCCATTCGGTGGAAACCACCGCCGCCAATGTGCACGACCTGACCCCAGCAGCGGATCTCCTGCACGGCGAGGAGACGGTGGTCTACGCGGATGCCTGATATCTGGGAATTGAGAAGCGCTCCGAAATGCAAGGGAGGGGTATCGGCTTTCGGGTTGCCATGCGCCCAGGAAAGCGTCGCGCTCTGCCCGATACACCAGAGGGGCGAGTAGATGACCTGATCGAGTCCGCAAAGGCTCACATCCGTGCAAAAGTTGAGCACCCATTTCGCGTGATGAAGCGTCAGTTCGGCTTTCAGAAGACCCGACTCCGCGGCATGCTCAAGAATCGCTGCAAGGTGAACGTGTTGGCGTCCCTTACGAACCTATTCCTAGTACGTCATCAGTTGCTATGCAGAACATGACCAAGGGAGTGGTGTGCCATTTGGGGCCAGATAGACATAAATTGGAGGGTAGATCGCCAAAAATCAGTAGAATCAGGCGTTTTTTTTTCATCAACCTGCGCTAAATACGTACATCTGGAACAATTTGGAGCGCAATCTGTGTATCAAGGCCTTGTTGGCCAGAGGTTCCTTAGGGGTAATGCAGGTTTGGCATTAACCCCGACTTTTTCCTCAGGTGTAGCAGAGTGCCGCGGAGTGCTGGTTAAGTGTTATAGTGTAATCCATGGCTCAAGTAAGCATCCAGCCGAGGATTTTCCTTTCAATCGATGGGTCTTCAGGCTTGGCCGAGAAGGTTTCTCCCCAACAGGTCGCGCCAGCGTCGACCAGCGACGGCACCAGGTCCGTGTCGCTGCCGCTGCAGCTCGAGGCCGACCTCCGGGCCCTGCCGCCGGCACCCCTGGCCTTGGCCCTGATTCCATTGGTGGTGCTCCTCCTGCTGGCGCTGCGGCCGGAGTCGCGCTTCCGCAACTGGTGCCGCACCAGTTCCGAGGATTTCCTGGGGCTGTTCAGCCCCATCCTGCGGCGGCGGCATGTGATTCATGACAAGCGCTATCTCGACCGAGTGCTGCAGGCCGAATTCGGTGGCCACCACCCGCCCTCCGCTTCGTTGCATGTCTCCTCCACCCGTTCTTCCTCAGAACCCCCTGCCAAGGACGACAGCCTCCCTCCCTACCCCGAGGAGGGCCGCGACCTCCCCTCTTGATTCGCCCTTGCCTCGATCCGGGCCGCCAGGCGTTTCACCAGTTGGGGAGATCCGGCCCAGTGAAGATGCAGCCAGCTGGCGTGGAGGTCAGCGCCGGTCCACCCCTCCGGCCGGCTGGCCGCTCCCCACCCCGCCAGCCTCCACAGGGGTGCTCCCTGCGGCCCAGCCGACCTGGGCTCGGGATCGATGGCGATTTGCCAGCGGTGGAATTCGTGTCCCTGATAGGTCTCCCCCCGGCGTACCAGCAGGCCGTCCGCCAGGGCCTGGGCGTCGCGGTAGCCAAGACTGAGCTCTCCGCGGCGGGCCTTGAATGGCAGCACTCCGGCCATGGACCGCGGCTGTCCTGTGCCATCTTCCAAGGTGGCGCCCAACAGCAGCAGTCCTCCGCATTCCGCCACGATCGGCACTCCCCGAGCTGCCGCGGCGGCCAGTTGTCCCAGGCTTTGTTGGCAGGTCTCCAGCCGTTCGGCATGGAGTTCCGGGTAGCCACCCGGCAGCAGGATCGCCCGGGTACAGGCGGGCAGCGGCTGATCCGCTAATGGACTCCAGCTCACCGGTTTGAGTCCCACCGCCTGCAGCAGCTCGGTGGTTTCCGGGTAGCGGAAGTGGAACGCGGCGTCGGCCGCGATGGCCACCGGCAGGTCTGGCCGGGGTGGTGGCGGGCCCACCAAGGAACCGATCGGATCGCAGAGGTCGGGATCGGGGGCCACAGGGGACAGCAATGGCCAGAGCCTTTCGAGATCCAGGTGGCGCCGCGCCAGCTCCACCCAGACCGGCTGTCGCTCTCCCAGGTCGTGAAGGTCCTGGGGCGGCAGGAGTCCCAAGTGGCGGGAGGGGAGCTCCAAGGAGGGGTGGCTCGGCAACACCCCCAGCAGGGGAACTTCGATGCTGGCCAGGGCCTCCAGTAGCAAGGTCCGGTGCCGCTCGCTGCCCACCCGGTTGAGCACCACCCCGGCCAGGCGCACCTGCGGCGGCCCGTGGTCCCGGAAACCGCGCACCAGAGCGGCCAGGGAGCCGGCCTGCCGGGAGGCCTCCACCACCAGCACCACGGGAAGGTCCAGCAGGGCGGCCACCGCCGCCGAACTTCCCTCGGAGCTGGGCCCACGTCCATCGAACAGCCCCATCACGCCTTCCACCAGCACCCGATCCGCCCGGCTGCCATGCCAGCGGAAGCTGCTCTGCACCCAGGGCTCTCCGCAGAGGATCGGATCGAGGTTGCGGCACTCCCGGCCGGCCACGGCGGAGAGCAACTGGGGGTCGAGGTAATCGGGCCCCACTTTGAAGGGCTGGAGTCTTTCCCCCCGCTCGCAGGCCACGGCGGCGAGGCTGAGGCTGAGCAGGGTCTTGCCGCTGCCGCTGCAGGGCGCGGCGATCAGGCAGGCCATGGGCAAATGCCGCTGGGGAAGAGGCCGCAGGAAGCTTGCCAGCCGCCCGGCCCCCAGCGGGGGGACATTCGTCTCATGCCGCAGGAGAGCCTCAGTCCGGCAGGATCCGGGCTGCCAGGGGGGCGGCGGAGGCGAGCAGGGGGTTGGTGGAGTCGTGGCCACCGGAGAGCAGGCGCGCCATCTCCATCTCCTCGTGTTCCTCGGGCAGGGGCACCAGCTCCTCGGCGAGCTCCAGGGCCGCCATTCCGCCGGATTCGAGCCGCATGCAGCCCCCCGATTCGGAGCAGAGGATCACGCAGAGCTGGGGCCGGCCCTTGGGTTCACAGATCAGGCGCAGGCCCACAATCGCCCCAGGGTGGGCCTTGGGCATCCCCATGGGCACCGGCATCAGCCTGAACTGCACGCTCACCCCATCGGTGCGTTCGAATTCGGCGGCGATCCCCCCACTCTCGGACGATGATCCGGAATCAGCGGGGATCGGACGGCTCGCGACCAGATGCCAGCCGAGTCGATCGGCGATCCAGGCCGCCAGCAGCAGGCCCTTCACGGGGTGATCGCCTTCCACGTCGATGTCGAGCTGCACCACGTGGGCGAGGGCATCGCGCCGCGAGGGGGGATCGAACACCATGGCAAGCGATTCTCTCCAGCTGCGCAGCCGCAGCCAATTGAGATCGTTCACGGCCTGGCCCGCATCAATCCGGGCCACCAGCACATCCAGGCAGCGGCGTGGGCTGCCCAGGGAGGTGTCGATCACCAGGCGCCTCGGCAGCGGCGCCAAGGCCTCCAGCATGTCGAGGGGTTCGTCGAGGCTGCTGTTCCACCACACCCAGCAGGGCAGGTCATCGCCCACCAGGGGCTGGATCAGGTGAAGGTTCTGCTGGATGGCCCCCATGCCGCCCCGCAGCACCACCGCGTCGCCGCAGGCTGCCCCGGTGCCTCCCTCCTCCGGCAGGGGGCAGTAGGCCGCCACCATTGTTTCCAGGGGCCTTCCCGCATCAAGGGTGGGTGCCAAGGTGATCAGCCGCCGGGGCATGTGGGCACTGATGGCGCTTTCCACCACCTGGCCCCGCAGGTCTGCGGAGCTCTGGTGGCCCGGTTTCTGGCCCAGGGCCCAGGCCAGGCGTGGATCCATCGGGGCGGTGCTCAGCGGCAGTCCGCAGTCGCTCACGGCCTGGCGGGCGGCCGTCATCAGATCACTGCGATCGAAGCCCCGAATCGGGCCATCGATCAGCCCGACCCGCACCAACTGCTGCTCCAGCCAGGAGGGCTCCCATACCAACAATGTGAAGGTGGCGGCACCGCTCGAGCCCTCCAGCATCCCCTTCCAGAGGCGATCCAGGTAGGGAGTGACCTCCGCTGGAGGGACATCCAGGGGGGCCTGCAGGGTCAGCTGGGCGGACATGGCGCTGTGGATGAAAGGACGGGATGGAAGGGCTGGCTGGCCTGGATGGCGGAGGTCCAGCCGCGAGTTGCCGGGAGAGACCCCGCGGTTTCAGGGGCGCCGCCAGATCAGGCCTTCTTCGGCCAGCAGGTTGTCAGCAGCGGCGGGCCCCCAGGTGCGGGCTTCGTAGGGGTGCACCGGAAGCTGCCAGGGGGCCTCTTCGATCAGTTCTAAGAGGGGGGTGTAGAGGCGCCAGGCGGCCTCCACCTCATCGCTGCGGGTGTAGAGGGTGGGATCTCCCAGCATGGCGTCGGCGAGCAGGCGCACGTAGCCCTCATCGGAGGGTTCCCCGAACGAGTCGTCGTAGGAGAAGCCCATGTCCACCGGGCGGCTGCGCATGCCTGAGCCGGGGGCCTTCACCTCGAACTTGAACTCAGCGCCCTCATCGGGCTGGATGCGCAGGATCAACTGGTTGGGTGTCGGGGCGCCACCGGCGGCATCAAAGAGGTGAACCGGGGCCTCACGGAATGTGAGCACCACCTCCGAAAGGCGTTTGGGCAGTCGTTTGCCGGTGCGCAGGTAGAAGGGCACCCCCTGCCAGCGCCAGTTGTCGATGAACAGCTTCATCGCCACATAGGTTTCCGTGGTGCTGTTGGGGTTCACGCCGGGCTCGTCGCGATAGCCGCTCAGCGGCCGGGCGGCGGTTCCACCGGAGGAGTACTGGCCCCGCACGCAGCACTGCCAGGGTTCCTGCTCATTGGCCAGGTGGGCGGCCTGGAGCACCTTGGCCTTTTCGTTGCGGATCGCCTCCGCATCAAATCGGCCCGGCGGCTCCATCGTGGTGAGGGCCAGGATCTGGGTGAGATGGTTCTGCACCATGTCCCGCAGGGCGCCGGAGCTTTCGTAGTAGCCGGCCCGCTCCTCCACCCCCACCGTTTCGGCGGCGGTGATCTGCACGTTGGCGATGTAGTTGCGGTTCCAGATCGGCTCGAAGATGGTGTTGGCGAAGCGCAGAACAAGGATGTTCTGGACCGTTTCCTTGCCCAGGTAGTGGTCGATGCGGAAGATCTGGCTCTCTTTGGCGCAGGCCTGAACCACCTTGTTGAGGCCCTGGGCGCTGCCGTAATCGCGGCCGAAGGGTTTTTCGATCACCACCCGGCTGCGCTCGGGATCGGCCAGCAGCCCGGCCGAAGCCAGGGCCCGGCAGCCGCTGCCGTAGAACTCCGGCGACACCGAGAGGTAGAAGGTGCGGTTGCCGCGGGTGGCGCGTAGCCGGTCGATGGTTTCCAGCCGCGTGCCGAGCCTGACCAGATGGTCGCTCTGCTGGAGGTCCACCGGCTCGTAGAACATGCCTTGGGCGAAATGCTCCCAGGCTCCGGGGTGCTCGGCAATCGTGTCGGCCATCGCCTCGGCCATCTTCGAGCGGAACTCCTCGTCGCTCCAGGGGCGCCGGGCGCAGCCGAGCACGGCGAATTCGCTGGGAAGGCGCCGCTGGCGGAAGAGCTCAAACAGGGCGGGCACGAGCTTGCGGTGGGTGAGGTCACCGCTGGCCCCGAAGATCACGATGCACTGCGGCGAGATCACCCGCTCCTGCCGCAGCCCCACCCGCAGGGGATTGGTGAGGAGGGTGGTCATGCTGTTGAAAGCGGCCGGATGGTTCTGGTTTAACGGCGGCGGCCGGCCTTGGCTGCTTTGCAAGGCCCATGCCGTTGCTGTGTGTGCGTTTTCGGATCGGAGTGGATCGCTTTCCCCGGGGTCTGGACCAGGCGTGCCCATAAAAAAAGCCCGCCGGAGGCGGGCATGGTGCAAGGGGTGGAGGGTTCAATAGGTTTCCACATGCCAACGCTCAGCCTTCTTGAGCTGGGGCCGCAACTCTGACCAATTAATGCCCTTGGCGGCCGCCGCCGCGGTCATGGCTTCGTCGATGCCGGGCTCCATGCCTCGGAGTCCGCACATGTAGACGTGGGTTTTTTGATCTTCGATCAAGGTGAAAATTTCATCGGCGTGTTCGAGCACCCGATCCTGGATGTACATGCGACCTCCCTTGGCGTTCAGCTGTTCGCGGCTGATGGCTTTGGTGTAGCGGAAGTTGTCGGGGTACTCGGTTTCGTAGCGGTTGAAGTCGTCGTCGTAAAGGAGGTTTGCCGTCTTGGGAACTCCCATGATCAGCCAGGCCTTTCCACGGAAGTGCCAGCCGTTGGATTCCCGCTCGCTGGGGTCGAACATGCGGCGCAGGTAGGCGCGCATCGGAGCGATGCCCGTACCCGTGGCCAGCATGATGATGTTGGCTTCCTCATCATCGGGGAGAAGCATCTCCTTGCCCACCGGGCCGGTGATCTTCACTTTTGCGCCGGGTTGGATGTCGCACAGGAACGTGGAGCACACCCCGAAGATGGTCTGGCCATCTTTTTCATATTCCAGCTGCCGCACGCAGAGGGAGACGGTGTGGTCGGCTAGGTCGTCGCCGTGGCGGGTGCTGGCGATTGAGTACAGGCGAAGCTTGTTGGGCTTGCCGTTGGCGTCGGTGCCGTCGGGAATGATGCCGATGCTCTGGCCTTCCACGTAGTGGAGCTGGGGATCACCACCAGCCAGGTCGAAGGTGATGTGGTTCACCCGGCCGATGGCCCCATCAGCCAGGAGGCTGTAGTTATCGAGCACGGTGCCGATGAAGGGATCCTTCGGCTTGTAGAGATTGACGAGAACTTCAGCGTGGCTCACGGAGGGTGCGGCGGGCTTGGCGTTGGATGGGGCAGGTTCTGCCTGGGGGGGCTCAGGAAGCTTCGGGCTGGGTTCCGAGAGGGCCTGCGGGGGCGCAGCCGCTCCCGTGGCAGAGGCAGCTTCGGAGGCGAGCTGCGGACCGCTGCTCACCACCCGGATGCGGCCGCCGTTGCGGGCGATCGACTGCATCAGCGACTGAAGGCGGTCGAATGACACGGTGAAGCAGCGCTCAGCCTGCCGTTGTTGGCCGACCCCGTAGCTTTCGACCACAACCGTGAACAGGCGGCCATCGGATCCGCTGGTCTTGTCTGTGGAAACGCGCATGCGGTCGTAGCCCTAAAGCGGCTTGATCATAGACATCACCGCCTTCCGGCCAGCACTCGATCGGCAAATGCAGCTAGGTTGGCCCGCGGACTAGCTCTCGCTTCTGCCCTGAATTTCCCCTTGGCGCAGCTCCCGGCAACCTTTCCCCCTTCCCCTCTGGGTCGCTTGCTTGAGAACCCTCCAACGCCGTTGATCTGTGGGCTGGACACCATCCAGCAGGACATGGAGCGGCTTCCCCAAGGGATCCGGCGGCTGGCCGTTCAGCTTCGCCTCAATCTGGACCCATTATTTCTGTGGGATGTTCTCACCGATTACGAGAACCTCTCCCGCTTCATCCCTAACCTGACTAGTTCGAGCCTGCTCTGGCGCCAAGGCAACCGGGTGGGGCTGGAACAGGTGGGCACCCAGCAGTTCTGCGGAATGCGCTTCTCAGCCCGGGTGAAGCTTGAACTCACCGAACTCAAGGATCAGGGACGCCTCAGTTTCCGGATGCTGGAGGGCGATTTCCGCTGTTTCGAAGGGGTCTGGTGCATCGGCAACGATGCGAGCAGCAGCTGGCTTCTTTACGAACTCACTGTTCAGGGAAAACCCGGCATGCCGCTCGGCTTGATCGAGCAACGACTACAGCAGGATCTCGCCAGCAACCTGCGCGGTGTTCAGAGGGAGGCCTTACGGAGGGCCGCAACCTCCTGATGCCTGCCGCTAGCGGGGGCGATAACACAAATTTGCTAACGGTGGCAGCTCCACCGTTCCACATACCCCCAAGGGGATTCGAACCCCTGTCGCCTCCGTGAAAGGGAGGTGTCCTAGGCCTCTAGACGATGGGGGCGAGGCCGTCGAGCCCGAAGCTCCGACAGACGGAAACTACGGTTCAGGGGGACCCTTCGTCAAGGAGCTTGCCGCCCGCCAGCCGCTCGCTGACATCTGGAGAGGTCTGGCCGAACCAGACCGGCACGGTGAAGTGGAAACAGGCGCCCTCCCCGGGTTCCGAGACCACCCAGATCCTGCCTCCATGCACTTCCGTGATCCGCCGGCACACCGATAACCCCACGCCGAAGCCGGAGGTGTTGCCCGAGGTCTGGGGCAGGCGTACCCGATCCTGAAAGATGCGCTGCTGCTCTTCCCGGGGGATGCCGGGGCCGCTGTCACACACACTCGCCTGCACCCACTGGCTGGTGCGGTGCAACAGGGTGAGGGTCACCCTGCCTCCGGCGGGCGTGAACTTCAGGGCGTTCTCCAGAAGGTTGAGCAGCACCTGGCGCATGCGCCTCTGATCGGCGTAGACATCCGGCAGGTCGGCCGGGATGTCGGTGATCAGATCGAGGTCTCGGCCAATCCAGAGCTTCTCCAGCTCGAGAATGGCCTCAGCGGCAACCCGGCCCAGGGCGAGGCGCTGGGGATTGAAGAGGGCCTCCCAGCGCGTGGTGCCCACCTCCAGCAGGTCGAGGGAGAGCGCTTCGATGTCATCGAGCCTTCGGTTGAGCACGTCTCGGAAGCGGATCTCGTCGATTTGCCCGAGCCCATGGCTCTGGAGGGCCAGCTTGGCTGCGGTGAGGGGGGTACGCAGTTCGTGAGCCACCATCCTCAGCAGCCTTTCCTGCACCCCCAGCCGCTCGATCAGGGTCTCATTCTCCTGACGCAGCACCAGCAACTGGTCCTCGAGCTGAACCTCCCGGGCCGTGCGGCTGCCATCGATCTCGGCGGGTCTGAGGCTGAGGCCGAGGCTGCTGACCACCTCCATCTGGCGCCAGCGGGGCAGCCAGCTCCGCACCTGCATCGCCAGGGTGGTGCCCGCGAACACCTGGCGCGGCTCTGGGGAGAGCTTCACCAGGGCCGGGGTCGCCACCAACCGGTGCAGTTCCAGCAATTCCGGATGGTGGGCGGGGTCGGCGATCTCCAGGGATATCGGGGAAGCGCACTCCTCGCCGTGCAGGAAAGCCACCAGATTGCGCAGATCAGGCGTGGCCAGGTGGTAGTTGGCTGCCACCAGGAGCAGTTTCAGTTTGGGCCGCCCAACCGCCGCCCCCGGTCCATTGCGAAGGCTGTCGGGATCCTGGATCGGCCCTGCGGCGGGCACCGGCATTCGGCGGCTCGACGCCACCTTATGGGCCCCTTGGGCAATCCGTGTTGATCTGGCTAGGACTGCAGCAAAGGCTCCCTAGCCATCAGGCCCCAAGAAGGCACCTCCCATCCAATGACGATGCCGCCTGAGCCGAACCTGGGCAATCCTCACCTTCCCTCGCCGCGCCCGTCCCGCTCAGAAGGAGCGGTCCCCAGCCGTATCCAGCTGGATAGCAGCCTTCGCCGCTGGTTTAACCGCAATCTGGGGCTGTGGCGCTCACGCCGCACTTACTTCTTCCCCGATGACGAGGTGATGCGGGTCGACATGAGGGTTCGGGTCGAAAGCTTCAGCCAACCGGTGGAGGGGGATGCGGCTTATCACTTCAGCTGGTGGCCGGAAAAGGAGTACGACTTTTTCGAACGCAAGCCCGGATACTCGCGCGAGGGGTCGATGGTGGCCTATCTCTGCGGCCACCAACTCCGTCGCAGCGGCAGCTATCTGGATGGCGCCCCCAGCAAGAGTCAGATCCGCCAGGTGGATGAACATGAATTGATGTTCGAATCCCACTATAAGGAGTGGTCCATTGTGGAGCATATTCGCTTCATCGATCAGGATCGATATCGGGCTCGCTCGATTTTCTCGTGGCGTGATGGTGTCCTGGAGATTACGGAGATGCACCACGAGATCCGGCTGGAGGGGGCGGGTGCGCCGCTGGAAGGAGTGGCCTGAATCGCAACCGACCCCCTCGGCAGGACACCCCCGATGCAGCAGCATGGGGGGGTCCGACTCAGTCTCCCTTGTCCTTCCCCGTTCGCGGTGCCCGGCGCCTTCTGGTGGCACCTCTTGTGGCCCTTCCCCTGCTGCTCGCTGGTGGCGCCGCCCAGGCCGCCCCAGCCACCCAGGCGGAGATGAACCTTTACACCCGCATTGCAGCGGTGAATGTCTGCATTTCCCGTACCGCTGGGGTTGACTTTGACAAGTCTGTGGCCATCGCCGGCGAGACGATCGCCCAGCTGATTCAGGGCCAACATCAGGGTCAGATCCAGCAGGTGCCCGGCAAGACCCTCACGATTGAGGAGTTGCGCAAGGGGTCGATCAATTCGGCTGTTCTCGGCGCCGCTGAGATCTGTCCGAAGTCGGTTCCGCCCGAGGTGATGAAGAAGGTTGAGGCGGCCCTGAAACAGGCCGGTGCCAAGGCCCCGGCTCCTTCAAAATAACTCTCTACATCCTCCGATTCTGATGGCGGCCGTTCTTCTCAGTGATTATCGGCCGGCACCGTTCCTGCTCGAGCGCACCGACCTCTCGGTACAGCTTTATTCGGATCACACCATGGTGGAGGCCCGGCTGGCCTTCCAGCCGAATCCTCAAGCTGACGTCTCGGGAGGCCAGCCCCTGGAGCTGATGGGGGTGGACCTGGAGCTGGAGGAACTCCGGCTCGATGGTTCCCCCTTGGTCGCCGATGCGTTCGAGCGCCATAGCGATCGGCTCCTGCTGACGGCCCTGCCCCAGTGCCCCTTCGTGCTCGAGAGCCGGGTGCGAATCACTCCCCACACGAACACCACCCTCGAGGGGCTGTACGTGAGCGGAGGCCTGTTCACCACCCAGTGCGAGGCTGAGGGATTCCGGCACATCACCTTCCACCCGGATCGTCCCGATCTGCTCAGCCGCTTTCGGGTGCGGATCGAGGCCGACCGCATCACCTGTCCGGTGCTTCTTTCCAACGGAAACTGCATCGCCAGCGGCGATCTGCCCGCTGCAGCCGATGGTGAAGGGTCGGGCGAAAGCGGGCGCCACTTCGCAGTCTGGGACGACCCCTTCCCCAAGCCCTCCTACCTCTTCGCCTTAGTGGCCGGCGAGCTGGAGGAGGTGCGCGGCAGCTTCACCACCGCAAGCGGTCGCCCGGTGGCGCTGCGGTTGCACGTGGAGCCGGGGGACGCCCCCTACACCGCCCATGCCCTGGCATCGCTACAGCGCAGCATGGCCTGGGATGAAGAGGTGTACGGATTGGAATACGACCTGGAGGAGTACAACATCGTTGCCGTGCGCCATTTCAACATGGGCGCTATGGAGAATAAAAGTCTGAATATCTTTAACTCCAAGCTCGTGCTCGCCGATGCCGTAACCGCCACCGATGCGGAACTGGAGCGCGTGGAAAGTGTGATCGCCCACGAGTATTTCCATAACTGGACCGGCAACCGCATCACCTGCCGCGATTGGTTCCAGCTCTCGCTCAAGGAGGGGCTCACCGTTTTTCGCGACCAGTGCTTCAGTGCCGATCAGCACGGTGAATCGCTGAATCGGATCGAAAATGTGGCGATCTTGCGCAACACGCAGTTCCGCGAAGATGCCGGTCCTACTGCGCACCCGGTTCAGCCGGACCGTTATGAGGCAATTGATAATTTTTATACCACCACCATCTATGAAAAGGGGTCCGAGCTGATTCGGATGCTCCACACCCTGCTCGGCGAGGACAGCTTCCAGCGCGGTATGGCCCTCTATGTGGCCCGCCATGACGGCAGCGCCGCCACCTGCGAAGACTTCGTGCGGGCCATGGAGGATGCGGCTGCCGGTGGGGCCACCGCTCAGGATTCGCGGCGGCCGGCTTTCAACTTCGGGCACTTTCGCCGTTGGTACCACCAGGCCGGCACGCCGGTGGTTCGGATTCAGCGGCACTGGGATGGAGGCAACGGCCGTTTGGAGCTGACGCTCCACCAGCACACCCCGGCCACACCCGGCCAGCCCCAAAAGGAACCCCTGGTGATTCCCCTGGCCATCGGCCTGCTGGACCGGGCCGGGGAGCCCCTGCTGCCGCGCCTGGAGGGGGAGGATCCAGCTGACGCCATCGCCGCGACCCTCGAGCCCAACCGCTGGGGCCGGGGAACCCGGCTCTTGGTGCTGGAGGAGGCTCAGAAGCGGGTGGTGTTTGAGGGGCTGCCGGCCCAGGCCCATCCCCCAGCCCTTTCACTGCTGCGACATTTCTCAGCACCGGTGCGCCTGGAGATCGGCCGTCCGATCGGCGAGTTGGTGCACCTCTTCGCCACCGATAGCGATGCCTTCGCCCGCTGGGATGCCGGCCAGCAATTGCTGCGCGCTGCGGCCCTGGCCCGGGCCGGCGGCCAGGCAGACAATGGCCTGGAGGAGGAACTGATCGAAGCCTTCCGCCGCATCTTGGCCGACCCCTCCCTTTCCGAAGTGAGTCGTGCCGCCCTGCTGGCCTTGCCGGGGTTGGCGGAACTGGAGGAGGCGATGGCCGAGCCCGATCCCCCGGCCCTGTTCGCCTCCCTGCTGGCCCTGCAGCGCCGGTTCGGAGAGTCTCTGGCCGAACCCCTGCACCAGGCACTCGAACGGATCACCCCCCAGTGGCCCCTGGCCTGGCCTGAGGGCAGCGGCGACAGGAGCCTCACGGGCCTGATCTGGAGCTGGCGGGTGGCCGCGGCCGATGCCGGGGCGATCGCCGCCGCCCGCGCCGCCGTGGAGGGAAGCTCCATGACCTTGGCGCGGGCCGGACTGCGGGCTCTCCAGTGCCATGCCCTGCCGGAGCGGGAGGCGGCCCTCAGAGCCTTCCATGACCGGTGGCAGGCTAAGCCCGTGATCCTTGATGCCTGGTTTGCCCTGGAGGCCTCTGCACCCTTCGCTGATGGGCTGGAACGGGTGGAGCGCCTGCTGGTCCATCCCCGCTTCGATCCGATGGCTCCCAACTCGGTGCGGGCCGTGCTGGGCGGACTTGCGGGCAATCCGCCGGTGTTCCATGCCATCGATGGCCGTGGCTATCGCTTCTTGGCCGACCGCATCGCCGAACTCGACAGCCGTAATCCGATCACGGCTTCGCGGCTCGCCAAGGTCTTCAGCCGCTGGCGCAGCTACGGCGCGCTCCGCTCCGCCCGCATGGCCGAAGCCCTTGAGCTCCTGGCCGCTGCCCCCCTGTCTGCCAATACCCGGGAAGTGGTGAATCAGTGCCTCACGAGCTGCTGAGCTCCCTCACCCCAGCCTGAGGCGGGCTTCCCGAGGGGGCTTCCTCCCCGTTGGATGCCCCCTCGTGGTCGCTGGGTTCACGATCGCCGGCCTGGGTTTGTCGCCGACCCTTCCGCAACAGGGCCGAGGGAGGCAACCGGTATTGGCGTCGGAAATCAGCGCTGAACCTGGATGGTGAGGAGTAGCCACAGGTGCTGGCGATGCTGGCAACCGTGTCGTGCTGAGTCGGATGCTTTAGACGTTGGAGCGCCAGGTTCAACCGTTCCTGGCGCACCCATTGCATCGGGGTGCAGCCAAGTCGGTCCTGGAACACCACCTGCAGGCTTCGCCGGGAGGTGTGCGCCCAACTCTCCAGCCGCGCCAGATCAAGCGGTTCCTCCAGATGGGAGCGGATGCGGCTCAGCAGCGCCTCGAAGCTTGTGTTGCGCTGGGGCATCGGCCCGGTGGCCTCCGCCAGATTCACGGCTTCCGGCCCCGATGCGCTCGCCAGCAGCAGCATCGCCACCAGCCCTTCGAGGCTGGCATCCAGGCCCAGCCGCGTAGCCAGCCGGAGGTCGATGCCCTCCAGAACCTCGAACAACGCCAACAGCCGGTTCAGACCCTCACCCAGCTCGTCCCAACCGCTGCGATCCGGCCCGATCAACAAGGGCCGTTGCAGGTTGCGGCGCCAGTGTTCAAAGTCCAGGCCAGGCGCCCTCAGCTGGCTGGTCTTGTCTTCCAGGCGGCTTGCGTCCATACCGATCGCCACCAAGGAACACACGCCGCAGCGCAGCTGGTAGGCCGCGCCGCCGTTCAGCACCAGCAACCCGCCTGGATCCAGTCGCTGCCAGCGGCCGTTGTGCTCCCATTCCAGCCTTCCACCCCGGGGAAAAATCAGCGTGGGGGGAGGCTGTGCCGCCACGATCTGAAGCGGCGTGCCCACCCAGGCGGCGATCCAGTGCGGGCCCAGCCGGTTCAGGCTCAGCTGGTGCGCCCCGGCCTCCCCTGGCTGCGGGGAGCGGATGGTGGTGATGCCGAGGGGGGCTGCCAGCAGCCTGGCCAGGCCCTCAGTGTTGAGCAGCGGGGCCCGCGCTCCCCAGCTGAAGGGATGCAGCAGACCCGCCAGCCGCAGCTGACCGCTCCGGGTGCGGGCCCGCCTGGCCGGGGAGCTGACCGCCGGCCCCAGTTCAGGGGGGGACTGCGATACCACACAAATCACATCCCAACTTTTTAGAGCTAAATAATATTTTAGAGATGAATGACAGATGTGTTTTCACGATAGTAAAAAGAGGATCGCTTCTGCCCCATCCCTGCTGCGGAAGCGATCCTTTTTGTGGTTGCTGCTCAGGCCAGGGCCCAGGTCGGCTGTGCCGCGGTTGCCCGTTCGGTCGCCAGCCCCAGGGCTCCGAGCACCGTCTGGAGATCACCAGCGAAGGGGGATCGGGAGGGCTCGCTGACGGCACCCAAAAGGGTGGTGGCTGCCCTGTCGGTGATCAGTCCCTCCTGGAGGTTGTCGACCTTGGCGGCTGGGAACCCAGGGGCAGCCGATCCCAGCACCGTGGCGGCGAAGCGGGGATCTAGCAGCGGGTCGGATTGAAAGGCCATGGAGGTCGCGCTCCCCGAGGCGATGCCGGTGAGGGAATCCCTGGGCGCGGCGGCGGGGATAGCCGCTTTCCCGGAGGGGCTGATCACGTCCTTGGGGGTTGAGCTTGAGGGGGCCAGTGCGGTTGTCGTAGACAGCGGCGTGCCGCTGCCTAGAGCGTTGGTGATCGTGCCAGTGATGAGGTAATTGCCAACACTGCCGTAGTCGCTGTAGCCGTTCGCTGGGCTGGTGGTGGGGTTGCCCACTCCCACCCCATCGAGCTTCACATAGTAGGTGCCCGCCGCCAAGTTGGACCAGGCCAAGGTGGTAGCCAGTCCCGCATCGTTGAAGCTGCCGAGCAGGCTTCCGGAGCTCGAATACAGCCCCACCGCGAGATCGAGATTGCTGCCGCTGTCGGCATAGGCGGTGCCGCTGTTGGCATCACTCACCGGTGCGGTGTACACCAGATTGCTGCCCCCCCAGAGCCCGTCACGATCCACGTAGGCCCGATAGCAATAGGGATCGAACTTCAGATTCACATTGCCGCTGCCCAGAAGCTGAAAGGAATAGAAGTCGCTGTCTAGGGAGGTTTCGATCCTGCCGAACTGACTAACTACGCCGCCGGCGACCGTGAGGGCTGCGGCGCTGCTCGGATCGTTGCCGATCTGGTCGAGCTGATAGCCAAAACCATTATAGGTGCTGATCACGGCCATATCATTAGGGCCACGACTATAGTTGGCTGAGGCGGCTCCGTTGGTGCTGCCGAAATAGGTGCCATTATCCCAGGTTGTAACGTTTTTGGTATAGCTTGACCCCATGATCGGTGCCCAACTGGTTTCGCCACTGCCGTGGCCGTAGTAGTAGGTACTGCTGCTGGTGCCGTCGTGGGAAAGTCCGAGGCTATGCCCCACCTCATGGCTGACCGCCTCAGCCACACCCGCTAGGCTTTTGTTGTAGATGAAGCAGGGCGTATCCGAGGTGGCGTTGAAGCTGTTCGCGATCGCGATGCCGCCCGCGGTGCTGGAGGATGGACCATAGCCGGTGATCACGGCCCGGATCCCGTAGTTCGAATCGGTGCTGTTGCTTTTGATCAGCCAGTCGGTTGGTGGTGCCTGGGTGGTGACATTCACATCAAACGGCGCAAAATCGGCGGCAACCCGCTGCCAGGTCTGTTGGATTCGGCTCAATTCCTCGTTGTTGAAAATCGCCGGATTGCCATCAATGTCATAGGCAGGTGAATAGAAAGAGGAGCCCATGGTCCTGTTGTTCCAGCTGGTGCCTGTGGTGGTGTGGCCGTTGAAATCGAGGTAGATCACCTTGCTTGAGGTCGGTGAGGAATGGAGCTGAAACGTCCAGCCCAGATCCATCAGGGCCACGGTGCTGGTCTGGTCGGAGCCATCCACCAAGGTCGGCTCGCGCAGTTCCGTGTCCTCGCTGAACTCCACCGGATGCGCCTCTGCCGCCAGGGGAGGAGCATCTGTCGCCACCGGATGCGCCTCTGTCGCCAGGGGAGGCGCCATCTTCGGGACAGTTCCGCCTTGTTGATCGGCCCCGCGCCTCCCCTCAGGGGTCTCCTGCCGCAGGGCCAGGTTCAAAGTGCTATGGCCTGCTGAAGAGGCGCTGGTTGTGGGGGAGGCCGGTCGGGGCCCGCCGGGGCTCCGGGTGATCGCCTGCTCAAGCCTCGTTGCTTGCGGATTGAAGGGTGCTGCTGGCTGTTTCACGTTTCCGCTTCCGGCCGTAGCTCGGTGGAGCGTGAGTTTCAGCCCAGGCACCGAGAGGGTCGGAATCGATGCAAGGGTGTCGACGGAATAGGGGTTCGTAGCCGCCTGCCTCCGCTTGCTGTTGCTGAGGCCAGATCCATCGATTTTGCTGTATAGCAGTTCAACAAGGGATGGAGAATTGCGGTTGGCCACGGGAGCAATCTGCTGCGGACCTCATCAAATTGGATTCGTAACTGGTGCATAAGTGCTGCAGAAATCCGCTTTGCTTGCTGGTCCTGACTCTCATACGTTGCCTGATTTGCTCGTCGCCCTGCCGTTGCTTTCGGACCAGGCGATGGAGGCTTGGCCCGAAAGCGTCTGCGGAGCTGGATTGCTACCGATTCACTTTGCAGCGGCATCGCCTGGCTCCTAGCCGATTCGCGCCACTTTTCGGCTAGTGGCCCTGGAATTGGGAGGGGGTTTTCGCTGAGCTTCCGGCGCCGGGGCTCACTCCGGCAGAGGTGGAGGCGGCGGCGGCGGCGGTCGTCGCCACACGTTTCGCGGCGGGCGCAGGGGCTGGGGGGTGCCGCTGGTCGCCGCGGGTAGCGGTGGCGGCATCAGGAAGGTGGGGGGGGCGGGCCGGAAGGGAGCCTTGACGACACCCCTCCCCGCTCCGAAGTGGGCCTTGTGGAGCTGGGCGAAGGTGGCCTGCCGATAGGGCCCACCCTCTTTGCCGGCATAGGTTCCCCAGAGGCCCTCCCAGTAGAAATAGATCACCCCATGGCCCCGCTGGGCCACCAGCTGAACCTTCTGGCTGAGGTTCTCCATGCTGGTGGTGCGGGTGCCTAAACCTGCCAGAATTCCGATTTCCACCGGAATCCCCCAGGTGCGAGCTTTCACGAGGGCTGGCTGGTCGAGATCTTTGGCAAATCCCTTGATCGAATAGGCGTAGTTCTGCACCACCAGGTCGTCGATCAGTCCCCCCAGGGCCCAGAGCTCCCAGTCCTGCAGCCATTGGTTGTAGGCGAAGCGGAAGGGGCCCGGGGAGAGGCTGATCACGATGGGTCGCTGGCCCGATGCCTTCTGGAGACTGGCACGCAGTTCCCGAAGCAGGGCGGTGAGCTGCTGGCGCCGCCAGCGCATCCAGAAGCGGTCGTTCGGATCCAGGGGAGGGTCCTGGCCCGTTTGGGCTCGGTAGAGGGCTCTGGTGGTGTCGTCGTAACCCAGTTCCACCGGCCAGGCGAAGTGGTCGTCGAGCTGGATGCCAGCAACACCGCAACGTTGCACGATCTCGGTGATCAGGCCGATGAAGCGCTGCCGGACGCCGGGGTGGGCAGGGTTGAGCCAGACCCGTAGATCCTTCAGCGGCGAGGTGGCCAGGTTGGCTCCATGCATGGCGAAGAGGGCACTGCCATCGGAGCGGCGCAGTACCCAGTCGGGATGCTGGCGCACCACCTCGGCATCACCTGGCTCCATCAAGCCGTATTCAAACCAGGGCACCACCTGCATGCCGCGGCGTCGGGCCGACTCAGTAAGCCGGCAGATGGGATCGAAATCGGGATTCACCTCGGCCAGGGCCGGTTCGATCGGGGCCCAGCGGCTGCGGTGGAAGGTGGCGCCGCGGCTCCAGACATTGGGATAGAGGGTGTTGAATCCCGTGGCGGCCAGCGCCTCCACCGCCGCGTCGATCCGGGCCGGGTCGTAATAGAGAGGGCTTGGGCTGTTGGTGAGCCAGACCCCCACCCGCCGTTCCCCCGGAGCCAGACCCCCACCCGCCAAGGCCTGGGGGCCGCCTCCGAAGTGGCCCAGCAGGTGGAGAACTGCCGAGACCATCAGCGTGAGGCTGACCGGCAGCAGCCGTTTCAGGTGAGCGTGGTGCCTCAATGGCGCGAGCTGCACCGGCGCTGACGGGGGATCGGGACCGTTCACGCAGCCAGGGTCAGCGGAACATCGAACTCACGGAGCTCTCTTCGTGAATGCGCCAGATCGCCTCCCCCAGCATGTTGGCCACGGACAGCACCCGCAGTTGGGGGAAGCATCGTTCCTGGAGCATGGGAATGCTGTTGGTCACCACCACCTCCTCGAACAATCCGGGCTCAGAGAGCCTCTCCACAGCGGGAGGAGAGAACACGGCGTGGGTGGCGCAGGCCAGCACCCGGGCTGCTCCGCGCTGGCGCAACAGCTTGGCCCCCTGACAGATGGTGCCGCCGGTATCGATCATGTCGTCGATAAGAATCGCGGTCTTGCCGGTCACATCACCGATCACCGTGAGACTTTCGGCCACGTTGTGACCACTGCGGCGCTTGTCGATGATGGCCAGCGGGGCATCATGCATCTGCTTGGCGAAGGCACGGGCCCGGGCTACGCCACCGACATCAGGTGAAACGACCACCACCTGCTCGAGATTCCGGGAGCTGAGGTAATCGACTAACACCGGCGAGCCGTAGATATGGTCACAGGGAATATCGAAATAACCCTGGATCTGCGAAGAGTGAAGATCCATGGCCAGGACCCGATCGACCCCCGACTTCACGAGCAGATTGGCTACCAGTTTGGCGGTGATCGATTCACGCCCGGCGGTTTTCCTGTCGGCTCTGGCATAGCCGTAGTAGGGAACCACCGCGGTGATCTGCCGAGCCGATGCGCGCCGGCAGGCATCCACCATGATCAGCAACTCCATCAGATGGTCGTTCACTGGAGCGCAGGTGGGCTGGATGAGAAATACATCACAGCCCCGGATCGATTCCTGGATCTGGATATAGAGCTCGCCATCGGCAAAGCGCTTGATTACGCGAGGCCCGTCCGGAACACCGAGGTAAGCCCCGATCTCGCGGGCCAGCTCGGGATTCGAATTGCCGCTGAACAGCCTGAGGCGGCGCGTGTCCTGCATGGTGTTCGGCTGGGCTTCGCCTGGTTCCACCCGTTCTGCGGTCGAGAAAGTGGTCACGGCGAACGCGATCGGAGCGGCGCATCACCGATCGTAGGGGTGTGCCGCCCCTGCGGGTCGCGAAACTTTCCCTAAGCCGCCTTGGTTATCGCTGTTCAGCCTGGGGCTGCACCGCCCCCGACCGGTGCGGCCCCCCACCAGCCCCGATTGGTGCTGGTGTGCCTCGGCACCCCCTCCGATCCGACAGTCCCCGCCGCACTCCTGCCGGCGGTGGCGCTGCGACTCTCCCGGGCCACCGGGCTACCGCTGCGGTCGATCCCGCGGCCTGATTCTCCGCCCCAGGCGCTTGCGGACCTCCTGGCCGCGTCTGGACCCTGGCTAGCCCCCCTGCCCCTAGACCCCGGACTTGCCCTGGCCCAGGGCAGCTGGGCTGAGGCCCTCGGGGCCTGGCGTCAGCCGACCCTGCTGGTGGTGGACCAGGCGCAGCTGGTCACCGGCATTCCCGCCGCCTCGACGGCCTTGCTTGAGCGCTGGTCCGTGCCCCTGTTGGGGCTGCTCCAGTGGGGGGGGGGCTGGGACGCCGCGGCGCGGCGTCGGGACCGACTTCCCTGGCTGGGCTTGCTCTCCGACACGGAGGGACCAGATCCTGATGCCGACCCTGCCGCCCTGCTGCTTCTGAGTTGGAATCGTTGGCGGGATCGGCTGTCCTGACGGGGTCAGGGTGACTTCCAGAGCGCCTTGCCGGGCGGCACGTCGAGCTGGCGCAGGCCGCCGAAGTCTTTATTGGCTGGCTTGAGCGACAGCCGCGTGAATTGGATCGGTCGTTGGTCGTCGAGGCCTGCCGACAGCAGGCTGAGGCTCTCCCGGGCCGAGAGGTTGGTTTCCACCTGGCCCTGGAGATCGCGGAGCAGATTCGGCAGCTGGGACACCTGTTCCGGCTGCCGGAATCGCTCCCGCAGCCCTGTTTCCACAAGCTGGTGGTCGATGCGGCGGCCGGAGTCGCCCAGGCCGGGATCGCGGAAGCGCACCAGCTGTTCCACCTGGCTGCCATTCAGGCGCTGCAGACCGCTTTGGAGATCGATCTTGTATTTCTGGGCCTTGTCTTGGTAGCGCATCACCTGGGGAGGGCTCAGTTCCAGGCCCCCCACCCGATCCACGATGCGGCGCAGGGCGGAACGGGGCAGCACCAGATAGCGGTCGGGCCGCGGGGGTTCCAGACCCACCAGCTCCCGCACCACATCGGCGGTGAGGGCCACGCCGCCCCGCTGGTACAGGGAGCCCAGCCCCACCGGCTCCGATGAGCCCGGAATCCTCACCGCCAGCTCCACTGGAAGATTCAGCACTTGGAGGGGCCCTTTGGGATTGACCCGCACCAACAGCAGGGCGTCGGCTCCGGGGGGACCCGCCGGGGCGGCATTGTTCACGGCATCCCCGATCCGCTCGCCATCGAGGCCGATCACCAGCACGGTGATCGGCCGACGCGGTTTCTCCGCCAGGGTGGCGGGGGTGTTCTCCAGGCTGTCGCTGCCAGCCCGGTCGGATTCACGCCAGACCTGCCCCAGCGCCATGGACCCCAGCAGGGCTCCGATCAGGAAGAGTGCACCGGTGACAAGGTTTTCCTTCTTCGGCCGCGGCAGCCGGGGCCATTGCAACCCCCGACGTCTGCCTTTGGGGGAGGCCCCCTCACTCCGACCCGTTTCGCGGCTTCGGCTCGAGGCTTGTGAAGATGGTGGGGAATCCCTGCGGGGAGGCATGGAGCCGGTGAAGGCCAGTTGAAAACCACTTTGACCCAGCGATGGGCCGCTACGCCCGCCCGGGGGTCGATAGGTTGAGCATTGTGGTGATTCGCCGGCCCCCCCTTTGTCCGCCGCCCCGTCCCAGCCCCTGCCCCATGAACGGGCCAGGCCCCTTCCCCCCGGCAGCACCTATCCGGCGAAGGATCTCTGCAGCCAGTGCGGCCTTTGCGACAGCCGCTGGGTGGCCTACGTGCGCAGCTCCTGCGCCTTCCTCGAGCAACGGTTCGAGTCGATGGAGCACCAAGCCCATGGCCGCACGCGCAACCTCGACGACGAGGACGAGCTCTATTTTGGCGTGCAGCAGCGCATGCTCAGCGCCCGGCTCGCCGCCCCGATTGAGGGCGCCCAGTGGAGCGGCATCGTGAGTCGGCTCGGTGTGCGTGCCCTTGAGAGCGACCTGGTGGACGCGGTGCTGTGCGTGCAACAAAGCCCCGATGATCGCTTCACACCCTTGCCCGTGCTGGCCCGCACCCCCGCCGAGGTGTTGGCGGCCCGGGTGAACAAGCCCACCCTCTCCCCCAACCTGCGGGTGCTTGAGCAGCTGCCCGGCAGCGGTATCCGCCGGCTGCTCGCCATCGGCGTGGGTTGCCAGGTGCAGGCCCTGCGGGCCGTTCAGGCCACCCTTCCGCTAGACGAGCTCTATGTGCTCGGTCTTCCTTGTGTCGACAACGTGAGCCGCCAGGGTCTGCAGACCTTTCTGAACAGCGCCAGCCGCTCCCCCGATACGGTGGTGCATTACGAGTTCATGCAGGATTTCCGCATCCACTTCCGCCATGCCGACGGCAGCGAGGAGACGGTGCCTTTCTTCGGCCTCGACACCCCTGCCCTCAAGGATGTGTTTGCCCCCAGCTGTCTGAGCTGCTTCGACTACACCAACGCCGGCGCCGACTTGGTGGTGGGCTACATGGGTGCCGAATTTGGCCACCAGTGGATCACCGTTCGCAATCCCCGTGGCCAGCGGCTGCTCGATCTGGTTGAGGCCGAGCTCGACACCGCCCCGGTGACCAGCCGGGGCGACCGCCGCGCCGCGGTGCAGCAGGGCATCGGCGCCTACGACAAGGCCGTGAAACTGCCCCTGTGGCTGGCGGAGGTGATCGGCTTCTTCGTGCAGCGCTTCGGGCCCAGGGGCCTGGAATACGGCCGGTTCTCGATCGATTCCCACTTCACTCGCAACGCCCTGTGGCTCCAGCGCCACCACCCGGAGCTCGTGGAGCGCCACATTCCCGCCTTCGCCCGCCGCATCGTGGACCGTTACACCCTGCCGACACCGTGAGTTCCTCAGACCGTGGCTGCGGCGTGTTGTTCCACCCCACCGCCTTTCCAGGCACCCCCGGCAGCGGCACCTTCGGAGCCTTCGCCCGCTCCTGGATCGATCTGCTGGGCCTTGAGGGCGTGGGGGTGTGGCAGATCCTTCCCCTGGCTCCCACCGATGGCACCGGCTCTCCCTATAGCTCCCCGAGCGGATCAGCCCTCAACCCCTGGCTGATCGATGCGGATGATCTGCTCGCCGCCGGCCTGATCTGCTCCTCCGACCACGCCCAGCTCCCCTCAGGTTCTGCGGAACGGTTGGATCCAGCCCAGGCCACGGCCCGCTCCGAGGCGATCGCAGCAGCCCTCGCTCGCTATTGGCCCTCCCAGGGGGCCGGGCGGCAGCAGGCCTTCCGGCGCTGGCGGCGTCAGCAGCGCTCATGGCTTGACGACCACGGCCTCTTCATGGTGATCCGCCGCCAGCAGCAGGGCCGACCCTGGTGGGAGTGGCCCGCCCCCCTGGCGCGGCGGAACCGGCGGGCCCTTGCCGAACAGATGCGGGTCCGGGCTCAGGAGTTGCTGGCCGAGGCCCTACTGCAGTGGCAGCTCCAGGAGCAATGGCAGGCCCTGCGGCAGCGTGCCCGCCAGCGGAAGGTGCGGCTGCTGGGTGACCTGCCGTTTTATGTCGCCCATGACAGTGCCGATGTCTGGCGCCGGCCCGGTCTGTTCACCGTGGGGCCCGATGGCCTGCTGGTCAGCCAGAGCGGTGTGCCTCCCGACTACTTTTCCGCCACCGGCCAGCTGTGGGGCACGCCGGTGTATCGCTGGTGGCGCCATCGGCTGGGAGGCTTCCGCTGGTGGCTGGAGCGGCTCGACCGACAGCTGGATCTCTTCGACCTGCTGCGCCTCGACCACTTCCGCGCCCTGGAGGCCTTCTGGTGTGTGCCGGGGGGCGACCGGACCGCCGAGGCCGGGGTGTGGGTCGAGTCGCCGGGAGGGTTGCTGCTGGAGCTGCTGCGCCGCCGCTGTCGCCGCCGGGGGCGCCTCCTGCCTGGTGGGATTCTGCCGTTGATCGCGGAGGACCTCGGGGTGATCACCCCGCCGGTGGAGGTCCTGCGGGATCGCTTTTCGCTGCCGGGCATGAAGGTGCTCCAGTTCGCCTTCGATGGCGCGGCCGACAACCCCTACCTCCCCGCCAACACCGTGGGCAGCCGCTGGGTGGTGTACACCGGCACCCATGACAACGCCACCAGCCGCGGTTGGTGGGACAGCCTCGATCAGGACTCCCGGTGGCGCTTCGCGTCCTTGGTGGGCGGAAATGTGCATTCCCCCTCCTGGCAGCTGCTGGAGCTGGCCCTCGCCTCGAGCGCCGATCTGGCGGTGGTGCCGGTGCAAGACCTCCTGGAGCTGGATGATGGGGCCCGCTTCAATACTCCTGGAACGGCTTCGGGCAACTGGAGCTGGCGTCTGGATCTCCCCCTGGAGCGCCTTGCCGGGGCTGTGCATGGCTACGGCGCCATGGCTGCGCGCTATCGCAGGGCTCCTGAGGTGCATGGCCAGGGGTGAGACCCCTCAGCGCTCTCACGGGGGCGATGCAGCTGGAGCTCGCCCGCCGCCCGAGGGTCGGGTGGCTTGAGTCGTTGGCACGGCGTAGGTCCCTCCTTGGCCGGACTGCGGAGCCAGTACAGCTCCCCGCCAGCGCACCGCTGCTCCTTGGGGTTCCGGACTGAGGGTCAGTCGGAAGGGGGGCAGCACGGGCAGGGCCAGCTCCCCTTCCACGCCGCTGAGGGTGGTGGTGCCGCCCCGGTCGCTGCGGAGCTCCACCCGCGTTGGGGTTGGGGTGGTGAGGTTCAGGATGCCCAGGCTGAGGTCAGGCCCACCGGCTCGGGCTTGCTTGCGAAGCAGCCGCAGGCCCTTTCCCGAAGCGGCCTGGCTGATGGGCCGTAGATCCGGGAAGGCCTCCAGCAGCTCGCCGTCCGTTTGGGCGGACGCTGCCGCCGCTGCTGCCGGCTCTTTCAGGGGCGGGAGGGGATGGGTGCTGAGGACCCCCCGGGAGGCGAGTTGGAATTGCTGGAGGTTGAGCAGATGGATGAGCCCGAGGGTGAGGAGGGCATAGAGCAGGGTGGCCTGCCAGCTTGTGAACACATCGATCGAACCGGGCGTGAAGCGCTGCAGCCGGCCTTTGCCACCCGGTCCCTCGTGGAGTTGCCTTGGGTTGGGCGGCACCACGGGCTGGAGGCTGCCGGTGGGCATCGCCAGGTGGCGCTCCAGCAGGGGAATCATCGTGCGCAGGTAGGTCGGTTCCGGCAGCCGATCTCGCCAGCCCCGCTCTAGAGCCTCCAGCACCGTGGTGCTGATGCGGGTCTCCTGGGCCAACTGGCGCAGGCCGAGCCCCCGGGCTTCCCGGGCAAGCCGCAGTTGACGGCCCGCTTCCTGGAGGGGATCCAGCTCGGGTGGGCCGTTGCTGGTGGATTCCGCCGCCCCCGGAGCGGCCAGGGGCAGCCGCAGGCGCCGGGCCAGCCTGACGGCGACGGGGGGCAGGGGCGGAACCAAGGAAACCAGCCTTGCAGGGCTCATCAGTCTGGGCCAAGGACTTCGCTGGGCGTCACCCGGCGCCAGCTGCCCTCGGGCAGGTCGGCCAGCCGCAGGGGACCGATGGCCACGCGTTGGAGGTCGAGAACCGGATGGCCGAGCAGTTCGGCGGTCCTGCGGATCTGCCGATTGCGGCCCTCCAGCATCACCAAGTCCAGCCGGGTGTTCGCCCCCTTGGCCCCGAGCAGCCGGATCCGCACCGGCTGGCAGGGATGGCCATCAAGGGGGATCCCGGCGGCCCAGCGCTCCAGGGTTGCCGGCCTTGGGTGCCCCTCGACCCAGATCCGGTAAGTGCGGCGATGGCCGAAGCGGGGATGGGTGAGCCGCAGGGTCAGATCCCCGTCGTTGCTGAGCAGCAGGGCGCCGCGGCTGTCGGCATCCAGCCGGCCCACTGGATGGAGACCCTGCCCCCGCCTCAGCTCTGGCGGCAGCAGCTCCATCACTGTCGGTCGACCCTGGGGATCGTGGCAGGTGGAAAGCACCCCGACCGGCTTGTGGAGCAGCAGGGTGAGCGAGTCGGGCCGGGGCGCCAGAGGGCGGCCGTCGATGCTGATCTGATCGCGGGCCGGATCTGCTCGCTCCCCGAGGGTCGCAGTGCGGCCGTTCAGACGCACCCGACCCTGCCGCAGCAGCTCTTCGGCCCGGCGGCGGGAGCAGACCCCGGCGGCGGCGATCAGCTTCTGCAGTCGTTCGGCACCGAGCTGATCGGATTCGGGAGCTGGAAGCATTGACCCGGCCGAGAAGGTCGCCACCAGTGTCCCCTGGCAGGCGCTTGGCGCTGGCCCTGTTGAGCCGGAGCGGCTCCAATTTCACGGTCCAGGTCGGATCGATTCCGGGAAAGGATGGTAAGTTACGAAACCAAAGGGTTTCCTAACCCGTTTTCACCGATCGCTGCTGCCGTTCCCGCAATGCCCTCCGTGACCTTGGCCGGTACCGCCGCCCTGCCCCTCGACGGCGACCTAGTGCGCTCCTACCTGCGGGACATCGGCCGGGTGCCCCTGCTGAGCCATGAGCAGGAGATCACCCTGGGTCGTCAGGTGCAGGAGCTGATGGCGCTGGAGGAGTTGCGGGAGGAGCTCACGATGCGCTCCGGCGGAGAGGAGCTCAGTGAAGCGCAACTGGCCGAGGCGGCCGGCCTGGCCCCCGCGCAGCTGAAGCGTCGCCTGCAGGGCGGTCGCCGCGCCAAGGAGCGCATGGTGGCGGCGAACCTGCGGCTGGTGGTGAGCGTGGCGAAGAAGTACACCAAGCGGAACATGGAACTGCTGGACCTGATCCAGGAGGGCACGATCGGCCTGGTGCGGGGCGTGGAGAAGTTCGACCCGACGCGGGGCTACAAGTTTTCGACATATGCGTACTGGTGGATCCGCCAGGGGATCACGCGGGCGATCGCTGAGAAGAGCCGCACGATCCGTTTGCCGATCCACATCACCGAAACGCTGAACAAGCTGAAGAAGGCGCAGCGGGAGTTGAGCCAGGAGCTGGGTCGGACCCCCACGGTGGGCGAGCTGGCGGTGGCGGCGGAGCTACCGGAGGAGGAGGTGAAGGATTTGCTGTGCCGGGCCCGTCAGCCGGTGAGCCTGGAGACGAAGGTGGGGGATGGCGAAGACACGGAACTGCTGGATCTGTTGGCGGGGGAGGGCGCGGGCCCCGAGGAGATGGTGGCCGGAGAATGCCTCAAGGGCGACCTGCGGGAACTGCTGGAGCAGCTGCCGGAGCTGCAGGAGCGGGTGCTGAGGCTGCGTTATGGGATGGAGGGTGAGGAACCGATGAGTCTTACGGGGATCGCCCGCACCCTTGGCCTGAGCCGCGACAAGACCCGCAACCTCGAGCGGCGTGCCCTGGAACAGATCCGCAGCCGCTCGCGGGAACTCCAGGCCTACCTCAGCGCCTGAACACCGCTGCCGCCCTCAGGGGAAGATCCGTACCGCGGCATCCCGGGGTCGGCGGGGTAGCGGCAATAGGTTTTGGGTTTGCACGCCCTCTTGGGGCGAACCATGTCCCCTGTCGGTGTCCTCGGTCGGGTTTCCGGGTTACTCGCAAGGGTTGCGGGGGGCGGTGTAGGCGGTTCCGGCCAGGAGGCTCCCCGCCAGCGCCGGCGCCGGCTCGAACGGGAGCTGGAGGAGGCGCGTCGGCTCGGGCACTGGTTCACCGAAGAGGATCGTCAGCTCCTGCGTGAACACGAGGCCCGCCTAGCGGCTGAACGCCGCGGGGAGCTGGTGCGCCAGGCTGGTCGCAACGGTGCCGTGGCTCTTTTGCTGCTCGCCTGTGTGCAACCGCTCTTGTTGCCTCTGGCGGTGGTGGGCGGTGTGAAGGCCTTCCCCCGCACCAGCCGGCGCCTTGGTTTCGCCTTGCTGGGTCTCACCGGGGTGGGGTTGATCGGGGCCACGGTGGCCTTGGTGCAGATGAGCCGGAGCCTGATGACAGCGCCGGAGTCGGCGGTGCCCGCCCTTGCGCCCGCGACCGTGCCACGGGTCCCCCCTGCGCCGGGGGCGGCCGAACCTTCCGAATCGTCCCTCGGCCGCGCCATCGCCGAGCGGCTCAGCCGCGCCTGCGATTACTGGACCTTGGAGGGCACCAGCCCGGATGGGACCGCCTCCTACCGCAAGGGCCTCTATCAGAGCTGGAACGGTCAGTCGGTGATGGTGTTGCCTCGCAGCACCTGGAGTTATCTCGATGGCCGCGAGCGGAGTGCCCTTGCACACCACCTGGCCCAAGACCGCGGCATCCGGGCTATCCATGTCGGTCGCGTGGTGTCCTCCTCCGCCTTTGCCGGCAACACGATCACGGTCGATGAGCGAGTCTGGCCCTAGAAGAACTCATCGAAGTTGTCGAAGTCGACCGCCTTGAAGTTGCCGGCTTCCACCTGCTGCATCAGCCGCACCAGCTGGGCCCAGAGCGCGCCGGCTGTGGCGATGGACAGCAGAAAGGCCACGAGCAATGCCGTGCCGGCGCCGAAGCCAAACACCTGCAGGCTCCCGCCGATGAACAGGGTCACCCCCAACACCAGGCCGATCCAGGGCAGCACCGTGGTGGTTCCGCTCAGGGGCAGTAAAGGCAGTCGGTCCTGCTTCCAGCCGTCGAGCCGCAGCTGCACCAGTTTGGAGAAGGTGAGGCCGCACACCAGGCCGATCACCAGGCCAAGGCCTGCCAAGAAATAAGGAGGTTGCTGGATCTGGGCGAACTCCAAGAGGATCTCGGCGTCATCGAGATCCCCATACAACCCGCTCGCCGCATCCAGGGCTGCCTCCTGAAGATTGAGGGGCGGCGCTGCCGCGCTGATGGTGGAGACCAGCAGGGCGGCCAGGGTGGTGGGCGGGGGAATCACGCTGCGGCGGCGGGGGGTGGCTCGACCTTAGGGAAGGGGATCAGCCTCAGCGAAAGCAACAGGTTCCGGCAAGGGGAACAGCCTTGGGATGCTCCCGTCCCCTGCCCTGTGCAGCGTTCTCGCGCCAATGGCCGCTTCAGGCGCTTAAGCCCCCAGCGGATTGAGGCGGGCCAGCAGGCCGCCCGCAAGCCGCCGCGGTGAGAAGGTGCGACGCACCAGGGCCAGCAGGGCCTGCAGGTCGTCGGTGTGGAGGCGGTCGTTGGCCACCAGGCTGAGCAGGAGCCGTTGGCGCAAGCTGCCCCCCTGCTGGCCCAGCAGCAGCCGCAGGCCATCGCGGGCCACCGGCAGCAGATCCACCTCCGGGCCGTCACCCTCCACCACCGCTAGCAGGTTCTCCAACCGCTCCAGACGCAGCCGGCCCTGGCGATCAAAGATCACCTCCAGCAGCTTTTCGCGCATCTCGGCGGTATCGCCGGCCAGCAGACGGCGGGCCACGTAGGGATAGGCCACGCGGATGATGCGGAAGTCGGGGTCCAGTCGCATCGCCAAACCCTCCTGGCTCACCACGGCTCGGATGATCAAAGCGAAGCGCGCCGGTACGCGGAAGGGATAGTCGTACATCAGCTCCGAGAAGCGATCGGTGATCGCCTTGAAGTTGAAGCTGCCCACGTTCTCGCCCAAGGCTCCGCCGAGCACCTCGGCCAGTGCGGGCACGATCGGCGCCAGATCGGCACGGGGATTGAGGAAACCCAGGGTCACAAAATCGCGTGCCAGGGCTTCGAAGTCCCGGTTGATCAGGTGCACAACCGCCCCGGTGAGCGTGAGGCGGTCGGCCTGGCTGATCGAATCCATCATGCCGAAATCGATGTAGGCCACATGGCCCAGCCCTTTGGTCACGCCGTGCAGGGCAAAGAGGTTGCCCGGATGGGGATCGGCGTGGAAGTAGCCGAATTCCAGCAGCTGCTGCAGCCCTGCGATTACGCCGGTGCGGATCAGGGCGGCGGGATCGAGATGGTTGGCCTCCAGCTCCCGCCTGTTCTGCAGCTTGGTTCCATCGATCCACTGGGTGGTGAGCACGCGGCGGCTGCTGAGGCTCCGCTCCACCACGGGCACCGTCACCTCGGGATGGTCGGCGAAGAGGACGGCGAAGCGTTCGGCGTTGTCGGCCTCGCGGCGGTAGTCGATCTCCTCGAAAAGGGTGGAGCCGAATTCATCGATGATGGCCCCAAGGCCGAAGCCCAGGTTCAGGGGCAGCAGCGGAGCCAGCAGCACCGCCAGCGAGCGGATGATCACCAGATCGCGCCGCATCACGAACGGCAGCCGGGGGCGTTGCACCTTCACGGCCACCCAGCGACCGTCGTGGAGGCGG
This sequence comes from Cyanobium sp., assembly GCA_014191755.1. Classification (GTDB taxonomy): domain Bacteria; phylum Cyanobacteriota; class Cyanobacteriia; order PCC-6307; family Cyanobiaceae; genus Cyanobium. The sequence continues at coordinate 3,909 of BJHE01000009.1, read as the reverse complement.
GCCCGATAGACCTGGCCGAGGCTGGCCGCGGCCACCGGAAAATCGGGGAACTCGGCAAACAATTGTTGGGCCGGTGCGCCCAGTTCCGTCTCGATCAGGCCCAGCGCCACCCCATGGGGAAAAGGCGGCAGGTCGTCCTGCAACCGGGTGAGCTCCTCAAGCCATTCCCGCTTCACCAGGTCGGGCCGGGTGGAAAGGGCCTGCCCCACCTTGATGAAGCAGGGGCCCAGGGTGCTGAGGGTGGACAGGATGCTGCGGGCCAGCCGCTGCTGCACGCGGGGATCTGGGCTGCTCGACTGGGCGACCAGGGTGATCGCCAGCCAGCCGAGGCGGCTGATCACTTCGGTGAGCCGGCTGATCCAGATCCAGGGGCGCAGGATCAGCCAGCGCAGGTCGGCTTCGGGGTCGTAGCGAGGCTCATCCCCAGCAGAATCGATGGGGCGTGCGAGCGGGAACACGCCTGGGGCCTGAATGGGGGGCGGTGGGGCTGCGTCGGCGATCGCTGGGGCGGAGTTGGGCAACGCTGCGGGGGTCGGCGCCGGGCCGGTGACTGACCAGACTCTAGAAACCGCAAGCCTGTCTCCATGGGGGAGCTCCCCGAATGGTCCCTGTTCCGGCTGCTGCGGGACCCTGGCGGGCGAGGTGGTCTGGATCTGCATCTGCCGGCCCATGGGCGGGGCCGCGGTCTGGCACCAGCGCTGCGCGCCCTGCTGCGCCGACCGCCCGGCAGCTGGGACATCCCCGAACTGCCCGCCTTCGGTGGGCCCCTGGAGCCGGAGGGTGCGGTGGCCGAGGCCCAGGCCGCCTGTGCAGCCCTCCTGGGGGCCGAGCGTTGCTGGTTTGGGGTGAATGGCGCTAGCGGCCTGCTCCAGGCTGCCCTGCTGGCGCTGGCACCCCCGGGCGCCCGGGTTTTGCTGCCCCGCAACCTGCACCGTTCGCTGCTGCATGCCTGTGTGTTGGGCGGGATTGAGCCGCTGCTCTTCGATCTTCCCTTCGATCCCCTCACTGGACTCTGGCTGCCACCCACCGCCGCCCACCTGGAGCGGGTGCTGGCCGCCGCCGCTCCCCATCACCCTGTGGCCGTGGTGCTGCTGGATCCCACCTACCAGGGACTCGCGGCCGACCTCTCGACCCTGGTGACCCTGATCCATGCCCATGGCGGCTCCGGCCTGCCCGTGCTGGTGGACCAGGCCCATGGTGATGGCGCTGCCCTGGCGGCCGGGGCCGATCTGGTGGTGCTTTCACTCCAGAAGGGCGGTGGCGGCCTGGCCCAGAGCGCGGCCCTGCTGGTCCAGGGCTCTCGCATCGAGCCGGCCCGCCTGGCGCGGAGCCTCCTCTGGCTGCAGACCTCCAGCCCCAGCGCCCTCCTCCTGGCCTCCAGCGCCGCTGCCCTCGCCCATGGCTGCAGCGACGCCGGCAGGAGGCAGCGCCGTAGGGCCGTGGGACGCGCAACACGGCTGCGGCAGCGCTTGGAGGGGCTCGGCTTCCCCCTGGTGGCCAACCACGACCCGCTGCGGCTGGTGCTGGCCACAGGACCGCTCGGAATCCGCGGTACCGAGGCCGATGGCTGGCTGCTGCAGCGGGGGGTGGTGGCCGAGTTACCCGAGCCGGGAGCCCTCACCTTTTGCCTGGGGCTGGCTCCACCGGCCGCCCTGGAGCGGCGATTAACGCCCAGCTTGCTGGATCTGCGCCAGACCCTCGGTGGCCCCCCCCTACCGCCCTTCGCGCCGCCCCCCCTGCCCTTGGTGGCGTCTCCGGAGCTGGCGGTCGGCCTGGCCTGGCGGTCGCAGGTTCAGGAGGTGCCCCTGGCGCAAGCGATCGGCAGGATCGCGGCGGAGCCGCTCTGCCCCTACCCACCCGGTATTCCCCTGCTGATCCCCGGCGAGCGTATCGACGCGCCGCGGGCCGCCTGGCTGGAGGGTCAGCGGGCCCTGTGGCCCGGGCAGATCGCTGATACGGTGAAGGTTGTGGCCCCTGCGGCGGGGCCTGGAATGAGCGGTCGATGACGCACTCTCCCCCGGCTGACCCGCTCCGCTTCACCGGTTCCTCCGGCTCCGGCCTGCCTGCCCCGCTGCAGTCCCCCTACGGCTGGGACTTTGTGACGCCTGGCCTGCCCGATGCCGCCTTCGAAGACGCCCCTGGGTTCAGCCCCACTCCCATGGAGCTGCGGGTGATGCTGCTGGCCCATCTGCGGCCGCGGGCCGACTCTCTGGTGTGGGACGTGGGGGGGGGCACCGGTGCCCTGGCTCTGGAGATCGCAAGGCTGATGCCCGCCGGAGCGGTCCATACCCTTGAGCGCGACCCCGAGGCGATCGAACTGTTGGAGCGCAACCGCCTGCGCTTCGGAATCGGCAACCTCCACATCCATGCCGGCCGGGCCCCGGACGATCTGCCCCAGCTCCCCCCCCACCCGGACCGGGTGCTGCTGGAGGTTGGGAGGCCCCTTGGGGATGTGCTTCGGGCGGTCTGGGATGCTCTTCAGGAGCGGGGCCGCCTGGTGATCAGCACCACCAGCCTGGAGGGGCTGGTGGATGCCACCGATACCTTGGGTCAGCTTGGAGCCCATGACGTGCAAGTGGTGCAGGCCACGGTGCACAGGATGCAGCGCCGCGGCAGCCAGGCCAAACTGGCCGCCGCAGAGCCCCTCTTCGTGATCGCTGCCGAACGTTGATTCCCCGCCCCCGCTCCGCCACCTCCTTGGCCCGTTTGGCCAGCGGTTGGGCCGCCGGTGGGTTCGGCTTTCTGGTGGTGATGCTCGGGGGCTGGTGGTTCACTGTGGCGGTTGGCGTGATCGTGCACCTCGGCCTGCTCGAGTTCTTCCGCATGGCCCGCTTCAAGGGGATCCGTCCGGCCAGCCGCACCACCTTGGTGGCGGTGCAGTTGCTGCTGGTCACCACGCAGGCGGCTGCCGGCAGCGGCTGGTTCTTGCCTGATGTGGCCTCCGAAGTGGCCGCCGCCGTGCTGCCGGCCAGTGGCGCGGTGATCTGCGGCTGGCTGTTGCTCCAGCCCACCACGGGCACGATCGCCGACATCGCGGCCTCGATTTTCGGTCTGTTTTATCTGGGCTTTCTGCCCAGCCACTGGATCAAGCTGCGGGACCTAGCCGATCCGGCCCTTGCCCCCTCCTTGGCCAACGCCACCCTTCCTGGCACCTCCTGGCCCTGGACCAGTGGGCTTGCCCTCACCCTGTTGGCCTGCTTCCTGATCGTGGCCACCGATCTTGGGGCTTACGCCATCGGCCGGCGCTGGGGCCGCCATCCGCTGTCTCCGATCTCACCGGGTAAGACCGTTGAGGGGGCTCTCGGCGGCATGGTGTCCGCGCTGCTCGTGGGAGCCGTGGGGGGCGTCTGGCTTGGTTGGCACTGGGGTGCGTTGGTGGGGGGCCTGCTCGGAGCGGTGGTCTCGGTCTTCGCCCTGGTTGGAGATCTCACCGAATCGATGATGAAGCGCGATGCCGGCCTCAAGGATTCCGGCGACGCCATCCCCGGCCATGGGGGCATTCTGGACCGGATCGACAGCTACCTGTTCGTGCCTGCGGTGGTTTATTCCGTGGTCACCTTGCTCTATCCCCTCGTGGAACGGCTGTCCTAGGAACGCCGATGGAAGCTTCTTAGTCTTTCTGCTCCTCAATGGCGGCCACCGTGCCATCCCCTCGCGTGCGGCAGAGGCCGATCGGCGCCGGAGCTGGCCGGCCGTTCAGCATCCAGCCGAACTGGAGTCCTTCCCGACGCACTGCAGCGGATCCCAGGTCGCCGCTTTCGATGGCGATCCTCAGGCCCGGTGTCAGCCAGATCTCCAGGCTGGCTGGGTTAGCGGCGTAGCGGCTCGCCAGTGAGGTTCGGCAGGCCTGGGCGGCACCGGACACCAAGGCTTCCACAGCGCTATCGGCCCCGGCTGCGGTCAAGCCAT